>NZ_DASVFL010000146.1:0-32596 GCF_036380075.1 Lentzea sp.
ACGCAGCTCGGCCACCTCCTCCTCCGCGCCCGCCACGATCAGCTTCGCCTGGGCGCGGGCGGCGCGTTCGGTGTCCTCCTTGAAGCGCTTCGCCTCGGCGCGCAGCTGGGAGCACTCGCGCCGGGCGTCGTCGCGCAGCTCGGCGGCCTCGGCCTCGGCCAGCGTCAGCACCCGCTCGATCCGGGTGCCGATCCCGCCGGCCGGTCCCGAGGCGTCCACCTCGACGGGCTCGGGAGCGCCGGGCGAGGAGTCGGGTACCGCCCGTTCCAGCCGCGCGGCGCGTTCCTGGAGGGCTTGGACGTACTCGTCGACCTGCTGGCGGTCGTAGCCGCGAAAGACGACCGCGAACCGGTCCTGTCCGCCGGTGGCCGGTTCGGCGGGGACAACCCCGGGCTCTTCCATGATCGCAGTGTCGACGTACCGGTGTCCCACGGCAATCCGGAAACCGGTGCGCCACAAGCGTTCGCACCATTGAGTGAATTCGCTCGCAGCCATCGGGGCGGTGCCGCGGAGTCCGCCGCACCGCCCCGGTGACGGGCAGGAGCCACGTCAGCAGTTCGCGCGCAGAACGATTCCGCTCGTACCGGGCAGGCTCACGGAGCTGACCGACCGGTCCTCGTGGTCGCGGTACGAGCGCTGCAGCGCGATCTTGACCTCGGAGCTTCCCGTCGGGTTGGCGTTGACCAGCGCCACGCCGCACGTGAAGTCCCTGCGGTAGACCTTGTCCGCGACCTTGCGGTAGGCGCCGGCGGGGTGCCCGAGGTACCAGTCGTACTCGGGATGCCACGGCGTCGGCTCCGCGTAGCCGTCGGTCGTCGAGATCTCCGCCATGGCCGCGCGTCCGCTGGTGACCATGTACAGGCTGGCCAGCGCGTACCGGAACGCCTTCGCGTCTCCCGCGCGGAAGTGGGGCTGCACCCACGTCGTCCGGCCGGCGGCCTCGTCGGCGGCGATCTCGGCCACCTGCCTGCTCCAGCCCTCCGGGTACTCCGGGAGGAGGTCGCTGCTCGAGAACGTCAGCCACCACTCGTCGAACGCCCCGTCGACGAAGGCCGAGTACGCGTCCCAGCCGCCGGGGTGCAGACGCGCGTTGCTCAGGTTGGCCACCGACGTCAGCCCCGCCGCGGTGAAGCCGGCCCTGACCTCGGCCAGCATTCCCTTGTAGGCCTGCTGGAACGATGCGTTGTCCGGGTACTTCGCGGGACACACTCCCGGATGATAGGTGTCACACGAATAGAGGGCGTTGCCCAGGAAGACCCCGTCGAAGCCAATGCTCTTCGCATCCGCCACGACGCCCGAGACCCACGCTTTCCGGTAATCGGGATTGCCGACGTCCATCTGCCAGTGACCGTCGTAACCCGAGTAGGTCAGCTCTTTCCCGTCACTGCTCCTGAGGAACCACTCGGGTTTGGCGGCGCGAACCGAGCAGTAACCGGTACCCGTGGGCAGAAGCCTGTCGTCCTTGCCCCCTCTGCAAGCATAAGAACGAGTGGAGGAAAGATCTTTGTAGACATATGTCTTGATCGCGGGATTCTGCGATTTCAGCTTGCGCAGCAGGTCGCCCTCCCACGCGTTGAGCACGACGTGAGCGCGGCGCTTCGCCTCGACCGCGATCATCTCGTCGGTCACCGGCGTGCTGTTCAGGTGCAACCAGAACGACTGCACACGTCCTTGTGGCACCACCGGGGCGGCGGCCGCACCCGGTCCGGTCGTTGGTGGTGAGACGAGGGCGGCCACCAGGACCGCCACCACGGAGAAAACGTTCCCTGCTTTAGTCGATTGCCACACCCTGCGCATTCCGACAGACATAACCCCTCCTGGCTGAAAGGCTCTGTTCACCAACCGCCGGGGACCTTCTTTTGTGGTAACACCGCCCGGCGGGCGCCTCAACGCGAAGGGCGCAAACCACCTTTTCCAGTGGGCGGCCGGAACCAAACGACACAGTCGGTGCTCGCGCTCTCCCGCGCGAGTGAAGAGCCACCCCCAGCCGAAAGGAGTGTGGTGTCACGCATTGTGCACAGCCATTTCGGCCGCGACTATTCCAGAGCACCAGGAATCGCTCGGCAGCGATTGAAAATTCAACTCTTCCGAATGGAACGGGAGTATGCAGCACTGCCCATGTGATGCGATTCCCGCCGTGCCGGAATAGCGCTCCCACGACAGCCGGCGCCCCTAGGAGTCCAGGCCGAGCACGAGCTGCGGGGTGGGGATGGTGTGGTCGTCGCGGATCGGCCGCACCGCCGTGCCCACCGCGAAGAACTCCGTGACGTGACCGGACCAGCTGTGGTTGTGCTGCAACAGCTGCACGCCGACGATGCCCTCCGCCCGCAGCGCCGCCGCCTCCGCCTGCATCCGTTCCATCGCGAGTTCCCTTGCCGTGTAAAGACCTTGGGTGAACGCGGGCAGCTCGGCGTTGCGCCCCAGGTTCTTCAGGACGCCGCCGACGGTCTGGTGCGCGACGTGGTAGACGCACGTGCCCATCACCATGCCGGACGGCGCGTACCCCGCCTGGAGCAACGTCCAGAAGTCCTGCCCGGACAGGTCCGAGGTGAACGGCTTTCCCTCGTGGTTGAGCCAGTTCCCGCCGTCCTCCGCCTTCACGGCGGTGCCGACGGCGCTGAACTCGGCGACGTTGGCCCCCCACTCCTGGAGCTCGACCTTGAGCCGCACGCCGACGATGCCGTCCGCGCCGAGCACCTCCGCCTCGGCCTGCATGCGGGTCATCGCGAGCTCCCGCGCGCGGTACATCGCCTGCGAGAGCACGTCGAGCTCCTGGTTGGCGTTCCAGCGCCGGAACTGGAGGCCCACGTGGTAGATCGACACGCCGAGCACCAGCCCCAGCGGCCGGAAACCCGCCTGCCGCACCAGCAGGAACTCGTTGACGGACAGGTCGGACGTGAAGATCCCCCTGCCGCCGGGCTGGAGCTGGCGGAGTCTCTTCATCGCCTCGGTGGACAGTTCGACGCTCATCCGGATTTCCCCCTCAGTGCAACGACACGGTGGTCGACGGCGGCCGCGAGACCAGCCGGAACTGCACGATCGCGGTTCCCACGAACAGCACCCGCGCCTCGGCGTCGGTGCCGTGTTCACCGCTTCCGCATTCCTCGTTGCCGATGTGCGTGCTCATGCTGTGGAGCACGACCTCTTGCGCGCTGTGGAGAAGGGCGTCGTCGCGGAACGCGCGCCGCGCGGCCGCCATCGCCTCGGCGAGCATTTCGGTGTGCTCGGGTTGTTCTTCCCTGGCGGGGCGTCTCCCGCGGAGGTGGCCGCGGACCGTGGCCGGTCCGACCACGACACCCGCCGGCACCCATCCCGCGAGCAGCAGGGAGGTGGGCTCCCCGTCCTCGACGTGCGTCGTGAACGGCCGCGCCAGGTGCACCTGGCCGCCCGCGCGCACTGCCGTGCCCGACGCGGTGAACTCGACCTGGCGCCCCAGCCGCTGCTGGACCAGGCGCACGCCGGTCACCCCGTCGCCGCCCAGGTCCGCGCAGTGCTCGCGCAGCCGGGCGAGCGCCGTCGTCCAGCCCTCCCGCACCAGCCCGGTCGCGGCCGTGTCGGGACAGACCTCGAAGCCGTCCCGGTTCCGCCCGCACGGCGGTCGCGGAGCGCGGGCGTCGAACACCGAGGTGCCACTCGCCGGCCCGAGCCGCGTGAACCCGACCGGCATGGTCACCGGACGCTCACCGGCACGATCGTCAGCGGTGCCGCGGCCGGCGCGCGGAACGACGTGATCGCGGTCGCGGTGAACACCGCCTCCGCGTAGAGGTCACGTCCGTGCAGCTCCGGTTCGCCCTGCGGCGGCGGCTTCGGTGACGCCGGGACCCGCAGCTCCCACGACGGGGACTCGACCCCTCGCCTGCTGCTCTCCCACGACGGGGTCTGCAGGGGCGCCCTGGTCTCCCACGGCAGGAGCACCGCGCGCGTCGTGGGCCTGCCCCACTGCGCGGTCTGCGCGCCCGACCTGCTCAGCCAGCAGTGCGGTTCGCTCACCCGCACGATCGCCTGCCCCAGCACGATGCCCTCGCCGCGCAGCCGTGTGCAGTCGGCTTTCAGCAGTGCTCGCGCACGTCGCTGGACATCGCGCACGACAGCGCTGTGCAGCGTCAGTTCCCGGTTGGCCAGTGTCGACCCGAGCGCGCGCGGCAGTTCGAAGTGGTGAGTGACGACCGCGGCGATCCCGAGTGCGAGACCGCACGGCACCCATCCGCTGTGCAGCAGCTTGGCGAAGTCCCGTCCGCTCAGGTCCGTCAGGAACGGGGTCCGGGGCCGCACACCGCCGTCCGCGCGCACGGCGACACCGGTGACGCTCACCTCCGTGACGCGGCCGAACTTCCGCTCCTCGGTCACCTGGACGCCGATGACGCCGTCCGCGTCCGGGGCCATGCGGCGCAGCTTGCCGATGGCGTCACCGACCGCCGTGGAGAGTGCTTCTTCCTGCCGTTCCGCGGTGCTCACCATCGCGCGGCAGTCCAGGCGTCCGACGGCGGCGCGGCGCACGTGGTTGCCGAAGACGGGGCCGAGCGGGGTGAAGCCGGCGGATCGCAGCGCCTGGTGGTCCGCCGCGCTCAGCTTCACGGCAGGTCCGGCAACGTGATGCGGCGCAACAGTTCCGCGGCTTCGGCGTGATGGTCGGCGTACGACGTCAACGCGGCCGCGAGCGCACGGGACCACTCGTCGATCCTGACCTCCGAGGTGCTCAGCACGATGCCGCGCGCCTCGTGGACGATCTGCGCGCTCACGGCGGCGCCGACCGACCTCCGCTGCAACGCGAACCGCCGGTCCCCCACCCGCACGGTCACGGCGAGCACCGGACCGCCGCCCCGGCGCAGCACACCGGACTTGCGCCGCACCTCGACCATGTCCGGCGGCAGCGCCTCGGACAGCGTGTTCACCAGGAAACCCGCGTACAGCGCCAAGTCCGCGCTGTGCGAACGCAGACTCGCGGCGAGCGTCTCCACATCCCAGTCCGACACCCTGCCCCCACGGCGGATCGGTTGGCTTCAGCCCGTGCAGCCCCCAGAAGGCCAAACCGTACCAGTGACCTCACGGAACGCGTTCGATCTCCGCCGGGTGCAAAGGTGTCGCTCAGGGGCGGGAAAGGGGCAAGATCGAACCGATCTGTCGTGCGAGCAGGAAGGTCTTCCATGGGGCTCTCACTCGACGCCGCCGACGTCCTCCCCCGGGACGCAGCGGACGCCACCCTCGTCGCGAGGGTGTTCGACCCGGCCGCGGGCGGTCCTTCGGTCGTGACGATCCGCGGTGACCAGGTCGTCGACCTGACGCCGTGGGCACCGACCGTTTCGGCACTGCTCGAACGACCGGACGCACCGGACTTCGTCCGCGACCACCCCGGCGGCACGACGTGGCCGCTCGCGGACGTCCTGGCCGGCGCCGGTCCCCGGTTCCTGGCACCGGTCGACCTCCAGGTGCTCAAGGCCGCGGGCGTGACGTTCGTGCGCAGCATGCTCGAGCGGGTCATCGAGGAACGCGCCGACGGCGATCCGGCACGCGCGGAGGAAGTGCGCGCGAAGGTGGGTGCGATCGTCCGCGGCCACATCTCCCACCTGAAGCCGGGATCGGCGGAGGCCGCGGAGGTGAAGAGGGTCCTCCAGGCCGAGGGCCTGTGGTCGCAGTACCTGGAGGTCGGCATCGGCCCGGACCCCGAGATCTTCACGAAGGCGCCGGTGCTGTCGGCGGTGGGACCGGGAGCCGACATCGGCGTGCTGGCCCGCTCGGCCTGGAACAACCCCGAGCCCGAGCTCGTCCTGGTGGTGAACTCCAGCGGAAAGCCGGTCGGCGCGACGCTCGGCAACGACGTCAACCTGCGTGACTTCGAGGGCCGCAGCGCCCTGCTGCTCACGGAGGCCAAGGACAACAACGCCTCCTGCGCCATCGGGCCGTTCCTGCGGCTGTTCGACGACGGCTTCACCCTGGCGGACGCCAAGGCCACCGAGATCGCCCTGGACATCACCGGCCCCGACGGCTTCGAACTGCACGGCGTGAACCCGGTATCCGAGATCAGCCGGGAGCTCGAGGACCTCGTGTCCCACGCCTTCGGCGCGCACCACCGCTATCCCGACGGCTTCGTCCTGTTCACCGGCACGATGTTCGCCCCGACCGAGGACCGCGACCAGGCCGGCGAGGGGTTCACGCACAAGGTCGGCGACGTCGTGCGCATCTCCTCTCCCCGTCTGGGGGCGTTGACGAACGTCGTGAACACGGCGGAGGACGCGGAGGACTGGACGTTCGGCATCTCCGCGCTGATGCAGAACCTCGCCGCCCGCGGTCTGCTGGGCCCGCGTCCTTGACCTCGGTGGTCAGACGGCCAGCCAGGGAACCTGAGGGCCGGCCAGCTGCAACGGCTCCGCGCCGTCGAAGATGAGGTAGCAGACGCCGTTGAGCATGTCGGCGTTGAAGTCCACGACGTGCTCACCGCGGTGGCCGCGAGGCCCGCCGCCACGAACAGCGTCGACCCGAAGAAGAACCCGTCGGACTGCTGGTAGGTGACGTCCGTGCCGTAGTACCGGGCATAGCCGAGCGTGAGATCGGAGTAGGTCGCCTCGCCGGGCGCGAGCAACAACGACACTGCGCGCGAATTCCTTTTGCTGAGCTGGAATTGCGGCAGCCTGCGTCGCACTGTTTTCGCGCCGACGCGGAGCTGCATTGCAGCAGTCGCGCAATCCGCACCAGTCGTTACCGCTGCCGCTGCTCCGATCCCAACGCCGCACAACCCCGCCGCCGAGGGTGGGTGCGACACACCCTCCCTGGGCGGCCCGCCCCTCTCTACCGTGGTTCCCGGAGGCCCGAAAGCCGTGGAACGAGAGGAAAAGCGATGAAGTACAAGACGTTGGGGAACACCGGGTTGATCGTCTCCCAGCTCTGCCTGGGGACGATGACCTTCGGTGGTGCCAGCGGCGTGTACGAGCACATCGGGAACGTCGACCAGGCCGGCGCCAACGAGCTCGTCAAGGCCGCCCTCGACGGCGGGATCAACTTCTTCGACACCGCCGACGTCTACTCCGCCGGACAAAGCGAGGAGACGCTCGGGCGGTCGTTCCGCGAGCTCGGGATCCCGCGGAACGAGTACGTCCTCGCGACCAAGGTCTACAGCCGGACCGGTCCCGGCCGCAACGACGTCGGCGCTTCGCGCGGGCACGTCATGGACGCCGTCGAGGCGAGCCTGCGCCGGTTGCAGACCGACCACATCGACCTCTACCAGGTCCACGCGACCGACCTCGTGACGCCGTTGGAGGAGACGCTCCGCGCCCTCGACGACCTCGTCCGGCAGGGCAAGATCCGGTACGTCGGCGTGTCCAACTGGCAGGCCTGGCGCATCGCGAAGGCGCTCGGAGCGTCTCAGCGCCTCGGGCTGGCGCCGCTGAACACCGTGCAGGCCTACTACTCGGTCGCCGGGCGGGATGTCGAACGCGAGATCGTCCCTTTGCTGGCCGAAGAAGGTCTCGGTCTGCTGGTGTGGAGCCCCCTGGCCGGTGGTCTGCTGTCCGGGAAGTTCAGCCGGGACAACCAGTCGCCCGAGGGCGCCCGGCGTTCCGGGTTCGACTTCCCCGTGGTCGACAAGGAACGGGCCTGGGACGTGCTGGACGTCCTCAGGCCCATCGCCGAGGCCCACGGCTGCAGCCCGGCGCGGATCGCGCTCGCCTGGCTGCTCGCCCGTCCCGCGGTGACCTCGGTCCTCGTCGGGGCCCGGCGGCTCACCCAGCTCCAGGACAACCTCGCCGCGGTCGACGTCGAGCTGAGCGAGGACGAGATCCGGCGGCTGGACGAGGTCAGCGAGCTGCCGCCCGAGTACCCGGGCTGGATGCTCGGCACGCAGGGCGTCGACCGCTGGGGTGTGACGGACCTCTGGAAGGACCGCGTCGCCCCGGTGTCCTGAGGGGTCAGTTCAGCACGAACGTCCTGATGCTGCTGGCGGGCAGCTGGGCGTTGAACGTGCCGTTCGTGATGGTGAAGTCGTTGTAGTGCGCGAGGTTCGCGCCGGCGTTCGTCAGCCAGGTGGAGGCGGTCGCGGAGCCGGTGTCCCGGATCGTGAAGACGTGGTCGACCGGCGAGGTGTTCTTGTTGATGGCGACGATCACGATCCTGGACCCGCTCTTGTACGCCGAGATGTAGACGTTCGCCTGAGGGTTCGCGGTCGCGGTGATGCGCGAGTAGCCGGGACGCACCCACTTCGAGAAGTGCGCCATGTTGGCACCGCGCTTGCTGATCTGGCCGTCCTCGCGCATCGGGCCGTAGGAGCGGCGGATGTACCACCACACGTAGGTCTGGAACCGGCCGTCCACCAGCGCGCGGTGGATGTGCTCGCCCACGTCGAGCGCCTGCGGCCACAGGTCAGCCGACTGGTTGCTGTTGGGGTGGTAGACCTCCGTCATCCACAGCTCCTTGCCGGCACCCTTCTGCTGGAAGAGCGGGTACGGGAAATCCGAGGTCTGGGTGCCGTAGAGGTGGGCGCCGATGATGTCGACGTTCGCCAGCGCGGCGCTGTCGTTGAGAATGGGGTCGGAGAGGTTCTTGCGGTACTGGAACGACTCGGGCGCGATGACCCTGGCGTTGATCGAGCCGGCGTTCTCGCGCAGGAACCGGGTGATCTCACTCGCCGTCCACGCCGTCCATTCCTGCGCGTAATCCGGTTCGTTCTGGACCGAAATCCCGTACAGGTTCACGCCGTTGTTCGCCATGAACGCGACGAAGTCGTTCAAGTGTTGCGCATAAGCGCCGTAGGACGAGTAGCGGAGCCGCTTGCCGCCGGAGAAGGACTCGGTCATCGAGGCGGGCGGGTTCCACGGCGAGGCGATGACCTTGGCGCCGAGCTCGGCGGCGCGCCTCGCGGTGGCGACCTCGCGGCTCCAGTTGGCCCGGTCCTCGTGGACGGGGATGCGCAGCACGGTGAACCCGAGCTGCGCGGCGCCGTTGCCGAACGCCGTCTCGCGCTGGGCCGCGGTGAGGTCGTTGATCCAGACGGTGTGGTTCATGCCGCCGAAGCCGAGGATCGTCTGCTGCACGTTCGACGGTTCGACGACCACCGACGTGGCCGCGGAGGCCGGGGTCCCCGCCGCGAGCACCGGCAGCGCGACGCCCGCCGCCAGCAACGTCCGCCGGCTGAAAGCGTGCGAGACCGCGTTGTCCGGGTTTTCCTGGCGTGAGGTCATGACATCTCCACGAGGGCTCTCGTTCAGGATCGGAAATCTCGGATTCCACCCAGTCTTAACAGTGTTCACGCCGGGTGGTCAAGAAATAGGTCAATCGAATTGTCGAATGACGAGAATTCGACGGTTCCCGCACTTCTCCGCCATTCACACCATTGCCCGTGACCGATCAGTGGATTGTGGAGCGGCCGTTCCGGCAGTACCCCTCTGCTGGGCGGCGGACGGGTGCGCGACCTAGGCTGTGATCATGACCCAGTCGACGTCCCCGGCCCCTCAGGAAGCCTTCGACCTGCTGCTCTCGGGCAACCGGCGGTTCGTCGCCGGGACGCCGGAGCACCCGAACCAGGACGCGGTGCGCCGGTCGGAGATCGCACCGGCCCAGCGCCCGTTCGCCGTGCTGTTCGGGTGTTCGGACTCCCGGCTGGCCGCCGAGATCATCTTCGACCGCGGCCTCGGCGACCTGTTCGTGGTGCGCACGGCGGGCCACGTGGTGGGCTCGGAGGTGCTCGGCAGCGTCGAGTACGGGGTCGAGGTGCTGGACTGCCCCCTGGTCGTGGTCCTGGGCCACGACGCGTGCGGCGCGGTGGGGGCCGCCTGCGCCGCGCTGGACGACGGCACGGTGCCCGGCGGGTACATCCGGGACGTCGTCGAGCGGGTGACGCCGAGCGTGCTGGCGGCACGGGCCGCCGGGCGCGGGTCGGCCGACGAGGTGCTCGCCGAGCACGTCAGCCACACCGTGGACCTGCTGCTCGACCGCTCGCGCCTGCTCGCCGACCACGTCGCCGCCGGTCGGACCGCCGTGGTGGGCCTGCGCTACCGGCTCGCCGACGGCAGCGCGCGCCTCGTCGCGTCCCGCGGCCTGGACACGTCCGCTGCGGCCGTCTGACGGCGTTGCGCTGAGCCTGTTTCGGCGGCACTTCCCGGGGTGGACAGGCGGAGTCGACGTCTCGGGACGTGCCGAGCAGCGCGAGCGGCCGGACGCGCGTCAGGCCCGCAACCGCACAGGCCCGGCGTCGATGGCGACGCGGAACAGGTGGTACGGCTTGCGCCGGCGGTCCTGCCCGCCCTGGTACCTGGCCTGCCGGTGCAGCTGGTTGGCCGTGACGTAGAGGTGGCCGGCGGCGACCGACATGGTGTCCGGCCACAGCAGGCGCGGGTCGTGCGCGACGGTCTCGAACGCGCCGTCCGGCAGCCTGCGCAGCACGGCGTTGTGCTCGAAGTCGGTCAGGTAGAGGCGACCGGCGTCGTCGGTCTCCAGCCCGTCCGAGCCGCCGCCCTTGTCGCCCTCGTCCACCACCTGCCGTCCCACTTCGTCGTCGGACAGCGACCGGTCCAGCAGCGCCTGCGTCGGCACGCTGAACCAGCGCCGGGAGGCCAGCGCGCAGTAGTGCAGGCGGGAGCCGTCCGCGCTGATCGCGATGCCGTCGGCGCCCATCGACACCGGCTTCGGGTCACCGTCGGCCGGCCGTTCCAGGAAGGGGCTGCCCTCCACGACGGGCCGGAACGACTCCAGCGGCTCGGCCTTGGTGGACGGGTGGTCGTGCAGCCGGCGCCACGACTCGCCGCTGTCCAGGTCGGCCACGATGATCCCGTTGGGCCCGGAGTCGGCCGAGTCGGTGATGTACGCGACCCCGGCCGTGCCGCGGCGCAGGTCGAACCGCACGTCGTTGAGGTAGGTCGTCTCCGGCGCCACCTCGCGCGGGAACGTGATCACCTTCGTGACGGTGTCGGTGGCCAGGTCGACGCACACCAGCTTCGGCCCGCCGGGTTTCGTGGGCCGGAACAGCGGGCTGCCGGTGTCGAGCACCCACAGGCGGTCGGCCGGGTCGACGACGATGCTCTGCACGGAGACGAACGCGCCCTCGTCGTCATCGGAGGACGGCGAGTTCCACGCCTGGTCGGGGAACGGCACCTCGGCCCCGTCGCGCAGCTCCACGACGGTCGCCGGGACCTCGTCGCCCCACTTCGGGAAGTTCACGAAGACCCGGCCGGTGTGCGAGACGCTGACGCCGGTCGGCATCGGACCGGTGAACTCGTGCACCACTTCCAGCCCGCTCACGTCCGAGGTCCTCACTGGACCGGCGGGAACTGGGCCTGCTGAAGCAGCCGCGCCAGGTGCACGGCGTTGCTCGCCAGCTTCTTGTTCGTCGTGGCGACGGCGTCCGGGGTCTCGTCCAGGTCGAGGTAGTCCTTGGGGTTCATCGCCTCGGAGTTCCAGTACGTCCCGCCGCTCGCGGGGATGGTGAACCCGATGTCGTTGAGGGCCTGGAAGCAGTCGGCGATGATCTTGTGGGCGCCGTCCTCGTTGCCCACCACCGCCACCACGGCGACCTTGCCGTACATCGACGGGCGGCCCTCGTCGTCGGTCTCGGACAGCTCGGCGTCCAGGCGTTCCATGACGCGTTGCGCGACGCTGGACGGGTGGCCGACCCACGTCGGCGTGGCCAGCAGGAGGACGTCGGCGGCGAGGATGCGCTCGCGGATCGAGGGCCACTGGTCGCCGTCGCCCATGTCGGTCTGCACGCCGGGGCGCACGTCGAAGTCCACGACCCGGACCAGGTCGCCCTGCACGCCGTGCGCGGCGAGCTCGTCCAGCACCTGCCGGGCGATCTTGTCGGAGCTCGACGGTGCGGGCGAGGGCTTGAGCGAGCAGGTGAGTGCGAGCGCGGTCAACGGTGTAGGAGCCATGCCTGGCGCCTACCCGCTCATCTCCACGCCAACCCGGTCCGCGGGATCAGGACCGGTCGGACAGGGCGGTCGCGCGGGCCTCGGGAACACCCAGCACCAGCAGGCTCGCGATGGTGGCCGCCCGGACACCGGAAGCGCCACCCGCCAGCTCGCTGTCCGCGATGGTGAACACGGCGTTGTAGGCGAGCTGGCTCAGCACGCCCGCCGGCAGGTGCCGCGCGAACACCTCGCCGTCCTGCCCCCGCTGCACCAGGTCCGCCAGCAGCACGTCGACCGGCCCGAGGAGGCTGTGGATCGCCTCCCCGAACTCGCCGCGGCGCAGCGCCACCAGTACCCGGTACCGGTGAGCGACCGGCCAGACGCGCGCGACGAACCGGGCCCATGCCACGTCCGCCGCCTCAGCCGCGGCGGCTTCGGTGAGCACGGCCGCCATCTCGGCGACGGCGCGTTCGGTGAGCGTCCTGATCAGGTCGAGGCGCGAGGGGAAGTGCCCGTAGACGGTGCGGCGGACCACGCCGGCCGCGGTGGCGATCTCGCCCATGCCGGCGTCCGGGTTCTCCCCCAGGACGTCGAGGGCGACGCCGAGGATGCGATCGCGGGTCTCGTTCAGGGAACGCGCACGGGACGACTCGGTGGCCACGGGACCAGTGTTGCACACTGCTGTGCAACGACGTAGGTTGCACAGCAGTGTGCAATGAACGACCGCCGCCGACGAGGAGAAGCCGATGACCGCCGCTACACCCCCCATCCGCCCGTTCACCGTCTCGGTCCCGGACTCGGAGATCGACGACCTGAAGCGGCGGCTGGCGAACACCCGCTGGCCCGCACCCGAGACGGTCGACGACTGGTCGCAGGGGGTGCGCGTCGAGAACGCCAAAGCGCTCGTGGACCACTGGCAGCACCGCTACGACTGGCGGCGGTTCGAGTCCGAGCTCAACCGGCTCCCCCAGTTCCTGACCGAGATCGACGGCCTGGACATCCACTTCGTCCACGTCCGGTCGAAGAACCCCGGCGCCCTGCCGCTGCTGCTCACGCACGGCTGGCCCGGCTCGGTCGTCGAGTTCCTGGGGCTGGTCGGCCCGCTGACCGACCCGGTCGCGTTCGGCGGGGACGCCGCCGACTCGTTCGACGTCGTCATCCCCTCGCTGCCGGGGTTCGGGTTCTCCGGGAAGCCCGCGGAGACCGGGTGGGACGTCCCGCGCGTCGCCCGCGCCTGGGTGGAGCTGATGGAGCGGCTGGGCTACACCGGGTGGGCGGCGCAGGGCGGTGACTGGGGTTCCGTCGTCACCACCGCTCTCGGCGCCATGCGGCCGGAGGGACTGCTCGGGATCCACCTGAACACCCAGTACGCCTTCCCCGAGCAGATCCCCGACGACCTGTCGCCGGAGGAGCGGCACGCCGTCGACACCCTCGGGTACTACAACGGTGAGCTCGGCGGGTCGAACCACCTGCAACGCACCAAGCCGGAGACCGTCGGCATCGCCCTGGCGGACTCCCCCGCCGGCCAGGCCGCCTGGATCTACGAGAAGTTCCAGTCCAAGACCGACAACCAGGGGCTCGCGGAGGACGCCCTGGACACGGACCTCATGCTCGACGCGATCTCGCTGTACTGGTTCACCAACAGCGCGGCGTCGTCCGGCCGCATCTACTGGGAGAACAGGGCGGGCTCCCTCGCCGGGCCGAAGCTGACCCTACCGGTGGCGGTGACCGTCTTCCCGAAGGACGTCCCGCTCCTGCCCCGGACCTGGATCGAGGACACCTACCTCGACCTGGTCCACTACGGCGAGGCCGCGAGGGGCGGGCACTTCGCGGCCCTGGAGCAGCCGGAGATCCTGGTCGGCGAGATCCGCACCGGTCTGCGCTCCCTCCGTTCGTGAGGAAAGCTTGCCCGCGGGCGCACCGTTCTTGCCGTTCCGTGCACCGGGGACTGGATCTCCCGGCCGCACCCGGCGAGTATGTGCGCTGAGTCGTCGAACCACGAACAAGGGGAGTGTGCGCTCGTGGTCAGGGTGGGCAGCGCGGACGAGGCGGAGCGCCTGAAGAAGTCGATCCGGGACGAGGGCGTCCTGGAGGTCGTCGGTCCGGTCACCGGCACCGGCCTGGTGGGCATCCCCACGTCGAGCGCGGACAGCATCGCGATCGACCCCGGCGACTTCGACCAGGCGATCCGGCTGCTGCACCGGCGCCGCGACGAGCTGGCGGGCCACCTGGCGGACAGCGCCGTGCTGGCGACGCCGCTCACGGACGGCACGGGACCGGTCGCGGTGCAGATGCGCAAGGCGTTCGGGTTGCGGGCCAGGGACACCGAAGGCGGTGTCCGCGCCGCGCTGACGTCCTACGTGCAGCAGCTCGACCTGGTGATCCAGGCGCTGGAGAGCGTGAAGCAGACGCAGGTGGCGACGGACGAGAACGCCGCGGCGACGTTGCGGGGGCAGGCATGAGCGGGCGGGACAAGGGCTACTACTCCGAGGAGCACAAGCAGTCCGCGCGGCAGGCCCGGCGCGAACGCAGGCTCCGGGCGCAACGCCGCAGGAACCGGCTCGACGACGCGTTCGACTCCGGGACCATCCGCTGGGACGCGTACACGCACCAGCAGATGTGGGACATGGTGCACGCGGCGGACGTGCCGGGCATGTCCGTGCGCGGCGCCCAGTGGCAGGAGCTGGCGCCCAAGCTGCGCGAGACCTCCCGGTCCGTGCAGGACGTCGTCAACCGGCTCACGTCGTCGTGGCGCGGGCCGTCGGCGGAGCTGGCCGCCCAGGCGGCCACGGCGCTGACGTCGTGGGGCGAGACCGTCGGCGACTCCTCCGAGCGGGTCTCGCGCGGCCTCGACAACTACACGACGGTGCTGCAGGAGACGAAGCGGCGGCTGCCGGAACCCGTGCACTACTGGGCGGAGAAGCACTTCCGGGACGGCTACGACGTCAAGGTGCTCAGCGGGCCGCAGGGCCTGAACCTGCTGGAGCAGCTGACCGACGACCACATGCCGACCAAGGCCGAGGCGCGCGACGCCAAGGCGGAGGCGGTGGCCGTCATGCAGGTCTACGAGAACGAGAGCAGGAACACCCGCGGCACCCTCCCGGTGTTCGACACGGCACCGCCGGTCACCCAGCCACCGACCACGGTCACTCCGCCTCCCCCGCCGCCGCCTCCCCCTCCCCTGCCGCCCGAGCACACGCCGGAGCCACCGCCGTGGCGACCGGATCCGGTGCCGGTGCCGACGCCGGACGTGCAGACACCGGCGGCCGGGAACGACGACAGCACGGCGGTGGCCGCGTTCGGCCCGTCGGGCGCGGGTGCCGCCCCGTTCGGCACGACGGCGTTCGGGTCGCCGGCCGGCGGCTTCCCCGGCACCACGACGGGACTGCCGGGCACGACCGCGCCGGGCGTGCTGGGCGGCTCCGGACCAGGCGTGCCGGGCGGCGCCGCCGGTGTGCTGGGCCAGCAGCCGGGCGGTGCGGTGGCGGGCGTGGGCGGCCGCGGTCCGGCGGGCGGACCGGGAGCGGGCGGCTACGGCATGATGCCGCCCTCGGCCGGGGCGAACGGCGAGGACGACCGCCACCACACCAACCGGTACGCGGAGCGGATGGACTTCCTCGACGACATCCCGCCGGGCGTCCCGCCGGTGCTGGGCGAATGAGCGACGGCTACGTCGTCGACGTCGACGCCGTGCAGGTGACGGCGCGGCGGCTGGACGACGCGGGCGACGCGCTCACCGGGGTGGTCGAGGCGCTCGGCCGGGGCGCGGGCGGAGACCTCGGGCCGGGTGTCACGGAGGCCGCGGACGAGCTGCTGCGGGTGTGGGAGGAGCGGCTGGCCGCGCTGCGCACCGGGCTCGCGGACGCCACCGCCGAGCTCCGGTCGGCCGGCGTCGCCTACCGCGAAGCCGACGAGCTGCGCCATGGGTGACTACCGCGGCCTCGGCTTCGACCCGGTGCCGGGTGACCCGGGGGCCATCGCCGCGGCGAGCGAGCGGTGCCGGCACCTGGTCGAGGTCCCGGCACCCCCGGCGGGCTGGGAAGGGGCCGCGGCCGACGCGTTCGCGGCACGGCTGGCGGGCCTGCGCGACGACCTGGAGACGGCGCGGCGCACCCTGGGCACCGCCGCCGACGTGCTGGACGAGTGGGCGGGGACGGTGCTGTCGAACCAGCGCAGGGCGGAAGAGCTGGACCGGCGCGCACGGGCGTTGCGGAGCGCGATCGAGGACGCGGACAATGACGTGGTGCTCGCGTCCTTCCGCGGCGGCCCGGACCACGTGGCCGCCTCGGCCCGGCTGGACGGGCTGCGCCGCGAGCTCGACGGCGTGCTGGCCGCGGCACGGGACCTGGAGACCGACCACCGCAGCGCCGCGCGGCGGGTGGCGGACCGGTTGCGGCACCTCCTCACCGGCGGGACCGACGCGGCCGGGCACGTGCCGAGCCGCGACGAGCTGTTCGGCGGCGTCGTCAGCGCGCTGAGCTCCTACTCGGCGCTGGGCAGCGACCTGGCCGGTTTGTTGTTCACCGCACCACGCACCTCCGGCACGGCCTCCGGCGGAGCGGCCGCTTTCGTCTCGGCACTCGGTGACCGGTGAGGCTCAGTCCGGTACGGGGCGTCATCCCGGTTTCCGTGAGCTCGGCCGACGCGACGTCCGCCGAGCTGCTGTCGGTGTTGCGGCGGCTGCGCGGCCCCGACCGGGCCCGTGACCCCGGTCTGGAGATCGCGGCCGCCCAGGCCGCCGAGCTGGCCCAGCGCCACGACGCCGGTGTCGTGGCGGTCGTCGAGCACCCCGGCGCCGACCCGGCTGTGCTGGTGGCGGGTCTCGTCGCGGTCGAACGCGTGCTCACGCAGGAGGCGGCCGAGGAGCTGTGCTTCCACCTCGCCGACGCCGGCGGTCCCGGCATCACCGAGCTGACCAGCGCCAAGACCGCGCACGGCTACCCGGCGGTGATCGTCGAGCGGGTCCCGGCCACGGGAGTCGGGGCGCAGCTGCAGATCGTCGTGCCCGACCCCGGCCGGCCGCGGATCGCCGTGTTCACCCTGCACTCCCCCACCGGACGCGGGTGGCTGGAGCTGGCCGGCATCGCCGGGCGGTTCGTCAACGGCGTGGAGTTCACCGCGGCAGCGCGTGCCGGCGGTAGTCGGTCGGCGGCTGCCCCACCAGCGCGCGGAAGGCACGGGAGAAGTGCGTCGCACTGACGAACCCGCAGTCGCGGGAGATCTCGCCGACCCCGCGGTCGGCCTTCGCCGGGTCGGCCAGCAGCGCCTTCGCGCGGTCGATGCGCAGCATCTTGATCCGCTCGGCGACGTTCGGCTCGCCCTCGAACACCTGGTAAAGCCGCCGCAGCGAGATGTTGAGCGCCTTCGCGACCTCGCCGGGCGTCAGCGACGGGTCGCCGAGGTGCGCGCGGATGTGCTCCAACGCGGCACGCCGGTGCCCGGTGGCGATGTCGGCGCGTTCCAGCTCGTCGCGCAACGCGCTGCGCAGCACCATCTCCGCCAGTCCGACCAGGTGGTGCGCGACGCCGACCGGGTCCAGCACCTCCCGTGCGGCGAGGACGTGCCCGACCGCGCCGGCGAACGCGGAGCGCAGGCCGTCGCCGACCGGCACGGGCTGGAACATCAGCCGGCGCAGGTCGGTGAACCCCGTCGACAGCCTGGCCTCCGGCACGGTCAGCACGATCGTGCCGACGGGCAGCACGTGCAGCGAGCAGTCGCCGAACGCGTGGACGTCCTCGGGCAGCGGCCGGTGGACCGGGCACCGCATCAGCAACTGCACGGACTCGGGCGTGGACGGCGACCCGGTCAGGGCGGCCCTGGCCGCGGCCGCGCCGGACGCGCGCACGACCAGCACACCGCTCACGACCTCCGCGTCCCGCTGCACGCGGACAAGATTAACCACGGGAGTTCTGATGGCACGGCGTTCACCGTCGACCGGCGCGGTCGTCCTGTCCCACGTCGAGTTCGACCTGGTGTGGGAGGACCTCGGCTTCGGTGACCCGCCGCTGGCGCTCGACGTGCCGTCGCACGGCGCCACCGAGGCCGACCGGGACCAGCTGGGCACCGAGGTGTTCGCATCGCTGGCGCAAGCCGGCCTGGTCCGCGGCGACGAGGTCGATCCCGCGCTCGAGGAGCTGCTCGGGATGCTGCGCCACCACACGACGTCCGTCGACGCGGTGGTGTTCGGCGAGCAGCCGTGGCGGGTGCTCGCCGCGGTGCGGGGCAGCCGGGGTGTGCTCGCCGTGCTCAACTCCCGGGAGCTGGCGCTGGAACCCTTCGCCGCCGAGCACCTGGTGCACGCGGTGGCGCGGGTGCTCGGCGACCGCCCGGCCGGTCCGGGTGAGCAGCTGCTGCTGCCGCGCGCGGCGTACTCGGCGGCACTGCGCGGCTACGCCGAGAGCGGCTACGGCGGGCTGGAACGGGCGCTGGCCGACGCCGGCGTGCGGGGCAGCGCGACGCGTCCGCTGGTGACCATCGCCGAGGCGGGCCGGCTCGGCGCCGGCCAGCTGGCCGTGACCGGCGCCCGCGGGCGGTCGCCGGTGCTCACCTGGTCCGACACGACCGCGGGCCGGTACGTCATCACGACCGAGCACGTCCGCGACGAGCAGTGGGTCCGGGTGGTCCCGGCGGACCAGGTCTGGGTCACCCGGCGCCTCACCGACATGGTCGCCGCGTCGCGTTAGGACGGCTGGCGCTCCACCGCTTCGTCGAGCACGGCCGTGATTCGCTGCAGGCAGGAGGCTGACGTGACGGGCCGAGTTCGAGTCCGACGAGCAGTGGGTCCGGCGGACCAGGTCTGCACCACCCGGCGCCTCACCGACGTGGTCACCGAGTCGCGTCAGGACGGCAGGAGGCCCACGGGCCCGTCCAGCACGGCCCCGGCGGTGAGGCGCTCCAGGCAGGCGGCCCGCGCAACAGACCGCAGCTCCACCGCGCGGGCCGAGTTCGAGTCCGGCTAGCAGTGGGTCCGGCGTACCAGGTCTGCATCACCGGCCGCCTCGCCGACACGGTCACCGAGTCCCGTTAGGACGGCCGCAGCTCCACCGGCTCGTCCAGCACGGCCGCGAGCACCTCGGCGCCCGCGGCCAGCGCGGCCTCCGCGGCGTAGGCGGTGAGCCGCTGCACGCAGGCGGCCAGCGCGACGGGCCGCAGCTCCATCGCGCGCGGGCCCAGTTCGAGTCCGACGAGCTTGCCGTGCAGGTCGACCGTCACCACGACGTCGTCCTCGCGGGCGGACCGGGTGATCGCGTCCAGCGCGGCGCGGAGGCCGAGCGGTGCGCGTGCCTCGTCCTCGGCCAGTTCCTCGTCCAGGGAACGGGGTTCGGGTGTCATCGGACCATCCAGCTCTCCGGTGTGGTGGACTCGATCTCCTCGGTGAGCTCGGCGTCGACGTGGAGGCCGAGGGTCTCCAGGTGCTCGTCGCCGAGCAGGTGCCGGGCGCGGTCGTTGGCCCGCGCGGTGGCGAGCCGCACCAGGGTGAGGATCTCGTCGGCCAGTGCGGCGCGGCCCAGGCGCATCGACCGTTCGGTCAGCGTGATGGCGCGCAGGCCGCCGCCCACGCCCACCTCGATCGCGATGCCCGTGGTGTGGTGCGCTTTTCCGGTGGTCACGGGTGCACTCCTCCGTAGAACTTGGCGCTGCTGAGCTGGTGGGTGTTGCGGCGCACCTGGTCGCCGGAGTTGCCCTCGATCAGCGTGACGGTGCCGCCCTCGACCTTCTCGACGATGCCGATGTGCTTGCTGGTGGCCGGACTCTGCGGGCCGGTGCCGAACAGCAGCACGTCGCCGGGCCGCACGTTGCCCTTGAGGTCGCCGTTGCCGTAGGCCTTGCCGTGGCGCTGTCCCCAGCGGTAGACGTCGCCGGTGAAGGGCAGCACCGGGATGTCCACGCCGGCCCTGCGCCACATCGCCGTGGCGAACGACGAGCACCAGAAGGTCGTCGGCCCGTAGGGGTTGCGGTTGCTGCCGGGCGGGCTCTCCCGCGTGCCGATCTCGCCGCGGGCGGCGGACACGATCTTCCGGGCCTTCGCGCCGGACGGCTTCGTCGTGCCCCGGCCTCCGGTCGAGCCCTTGCCTCCGGCCGCGGGCTTGGTGGTGCGGGGATCGGCGACCCGGTCGCTCTCGACCTCCTTCTCCAGCGCCTTCAGCTTCCGCTTCGCCTCGTCCAGCTCGGCCTTGACCTGCCGCACGGTGCGCACCGACTCGCGCGTGTACCGCGGTTCCAGGTCGGCCGCGGTGGCGACCGCCTTCATCAGCGCGGCCTGCGACCCGCTCGCGACTCCCGCCTGGAGCACGCCGGCGACCTTGGTGACGTACTCGTCGACCAGGCGTTGCGCGGCCGTGTGCCCGGTGACCAGCGCGCTGCCGGCCCCCGCCACCACCTTCTCCGCCTCCGCGCTGATCGACGCGGTGGTCCGGAGCTGCTTCACCAGCCGGTCGGAGCGCCGTTCGAACTGCTCCGAGTTCCTGCCCTCCCACTGGTCGAGCGCGTGCCCGGCGGCCTTGCGCACCGCGTCCTGCTGGTCCTCCAGCGCGCTGCCCGCCTGGTGCAGCGCGAACTGCACGCGCATGGCGTCGTCGGCCTTGCCCGCCAACGCGTTGCGGTGCCCGATCATCCGGGCGGCGAACTGGTGTGCGATCGCTCGTGGGTCCACGTCATCCTCGCTTCAGGTCGTCGGCGATCGCGTCGTCCTGCGCGCGGTAGGTGCTCGCCATGCGCCCGGTGGAGCGCGCGAGGCGATCCGCGTTGCGGCCGACCCCGGTCACCTGCCGGTGCAACGCGGCCCCGAACGAGTCGAGGGCGGAGGCGAAGCCGGTCTCCTTGCCGATCCGCCCGAAGCCGTCGTCGGCGATCTCGCGGACCTGCCGCACGTGCCGGGTGCCGATCGCGGCGATGTCGTCCGCGATGCCCCTGCCCTGCTTGACGTACCGGTCGAGCGCGGCGGGGTCGACCGTGAACCCGTCGCCTCCGCGCCCGCCGCCCGGCCGGGACGGCGGCGTGGCCGGAATGCCCCGAGCCGCCCGGCGGGCGACGTCGAGGTACTTCCGGTAGGCGCCGTTGGTGTAGGTGGACCAGGGGGTCCAGGACCTGCCGTCCTTCGACAGCGCGTTCGCCGCCTTCGCGTTGACGCGCGGGTCGAACAGGTCGCGGTTCGAGTCGAGCCCGAACTGCCGGCGCCGCTCGGGTCCCATCGCGCCCAGCATGTTGATCTGCCAGAGGCCGTAGGAGTCGTCCGGCGGCGTGGCGTTGTGCGCCCGCGGGTCTCCGCTGGACTCCGCGAGGGCGACGGCGATCGCGATCGTGAGGCCCTGGCCTTCGAACCCGGCGGCGCGGGCGTGCTGGGCGATCTGCTCGGGGCTCAGCTTGCTCATGCGGTGAGCCTGACCGCTCGCCGGCCTCGGCGACATCGGCGTTGCGCGCTGGGACAGCAGCGCTGCGCGGCTGGACCAGCCGGCAGGTCAAGAAGCCAGCGCGCCGACCGCCACCTCGGGAGGCCGCACGCTCTCGACCGCGTACCGGTGGGTGGTCGCCAGGATCCAGGTCGCGGCCCTGCCGCGGCCGGGGTCGAACTCGCCCGCGGTGCGCCAGACCTCGAGCATGACCTCCTCGAAGACGGCCTCCGACCGTTCCTCGCAGGACACGACCCGGCGCACCAGCCCGAACACCGCGCTCGCCACGGCGTCGTACAGGCGCCCGAAGGCTTCCTCGTCCCGGCCGGCCACCCGCACCAGGAGGTCGTCGAGCGCCTCGGGACGCTCGGGTTCGAGGGAGACGACCGGCTGCCTGCGAACCCGAACCCGCACGGTGTTTCCCCTCGTCGCCCGCACGACCCCCGTTCAGGACGGGAGCGTCCGGAAGCCGTGGCCCCCGGCTACCACCCGTCCCGCCGGGCCAAACTCATCGGCGATCAATGCTTCTTCACACCCACCGGCCTCGACTGGTAACGCCCCGACGGCTCGCCGACGATCTTGCCGTCCTGCAGGACCCGGTTGCCGCGCAGGAACGTGTCGGTGACCTTCACGGTCAGCTCCTGCCCCTCGAACGGCGTGTACTCCTGGCTGGACTCGGAGTCCTCCGCACGCACGACCCAGCGGTGGTCGGGGTCGACCAGGGCGATGTCGGCGTCGAAGCCGACGGCGAGGTCCCCCTTGTTGCGCAGCCCGTAGCGGCGGGCGGGCGCGGCCGTGACGAGGTCGGCGAGCCTGCCCAGCGGCACGCCGCGGCGGCGGCCCTCGCTCACGAGGCCGGCCAGCAGGTACTCCGTGCCGCCGAACCCGGACTTGGCGGCGAACACGTCGTCGCGCTGCTCGCCGAACTTGCGCTCGTCCTTGCAGCACGCGTGGTCGCTCACCACCCAGTCGACCGTGCCGTTCGCGACGCCCTCCCACAGCGCCTCGACGTCGGCCCGCTCGCGCAGGGGCGGGTTGACCTTGCCGCCGAGGCCGCTCGCGGTGGTGTAGTCGGCGAGCAGGTGCCCGATGGTGACCTCGCGGCGGAAGTCGACGTGCGGGAACGCCTCCGCCATCCGCAGCGCCGCGTCGAGGGCCTTGCGCGAGGTCAGGTGCAGCAGGTTGATGTTGGCGAGCCCGGTCTCGTGCGCCAGGTAGGAGGCGATCGTGATGGCGAGCCCCTCCGAGTGGGGCGGCCTCGACGCCGAGTAGGCCTCCAGGCCGGAGAGCTTGCCCTCGCGTTCGACGCGCTCGGTGTAGGCGGTCATGATCTCGGCGGTCTCGCAGTGCAGCGACAGGGAGATCTCCGAGGCCAGGTCCGGGAACTGCTCGCGAGCGGCCTGGATCCCGCGCATGACGAACTCGAAGTGGGCGTAGTCGTACCGCTCCCCCTCCGGGATCATCAGGAAGTCGCTCTGGTCGCTGGACTTCCCGTGCAGGCCGTGCGAGCCGTAGAACATGAAGACCTTGAACGACGGCACGCCGTGCTCGCTGATCAGCGCGGGGATCTCGTCGATGTGCTCGCTCATCATCGGCGCGAGGTGGAAGCCGTAGTCGACCCAGGCCCGTCCGGAGACGGTGTCCAGGACCTCCGGGAAGAACGTGCCGTAGCTGCCGCCGCGGTTGAGGTAGTACTGGCCGGTGCGCATGTAGTTGAGCGCGGTCGTGACACCGCCCTGGGCGCAGGCCCGGCTCTCGGACTCGGAGTCGACGGCGAGCTCGTGGTAGATGCCCCAGTGCTGGTGGGCGTCGACCACGCCGGGGAACGCGAGCTTGCCGCCGCCGTCGACCACCTCCGCGGCGTCGGCGGTCGCGAGCTCGGGACCGACGGCGGCGACCTTGCCGTCGCGCACGGCGATCGCGGTGCGCACCGGCTCGTCCGCGCCGGGAAGGACCAGGTCGATGTTGTGCAGAACCAGGTCGTAGGCGGTCATCTCGTCTCCTCCGTGCTCTCGTTCTCACGCCGTGCGGTCAGTCGCAGCAGGTGGTTCACGTCGGTCCGGTCGCCCAGGCCCGCGACCGCGTCGATCACGTCCCGCGCCGCCGCGGGGCCCAGCACCGGGGCGGCGTTGTCGGTGAACTTGCGGGCGATCTCGTCGTCGGTCAGCGGGTGGTCGACGCCGCCGCGGTTGGCCAGCGCCTTCGCCGTCCACCGGCGGCCGTCGCGGGAGGTCGCCCTCACCACGGCGGGGAACTGGTGGGGGAAGATCGCCGTGCACTCGTCGTCGGCCACGACGCTCGTGCGGCGCATCAGCTCCTGCCGGCGCGGGTCGGTGAGATGCTCGGGCGCGTAGTCCGCCAGCGCCGCACCGAGCCCGCCGCCGCCGAACATGCCGACGACCGCGGCGTACGGCCCGCTGAACTGCGCCTCGTAGGGGGTGCCGGGCGTCCGCTTCTTCTCGATCGGGTCGCCGACCGTCCGCACGACCGGCGCGGGCACGCCGATCTCCAGCGACTCGACGTCGTCCGGCTCCAGCCCTTGTCTGCGCAGGTCTGCGGCGGCGTCGACGATCGTGTGCGTGAAGTGGTTCGCGGGGTAGGGCTTGAAGAAGATGCGCGGCACCTCCCAGTCGGTGCCCAGCCCGCCGGTGATCGCCTCCGGCCGGTACTCGCCGCGCAGGAACGCCTCGAAGAAGCCGAACCTGCCCTCGAACACCGTCGGCGGGCCGGTGAAGCCGTGGTGTGCCAGCCGCGCGCTCGACACCCCTGCCTGCGCGGCCCACCCGCAGTGCAGGCGCTTGACGGTGCCGCCGGTGCGGTTCGCCTCGATGATCCCGGACGACTGCGACGCCACGATGCCGATCGCGTGCGCGATCTCCTCCTCGCCGGCGCCGCCGAGCAACGCCGCCGCGACGGCGCTGCCCACCGCCCCGCAGATGGACGTGGCGTGCTGGCCGTGCTCGAAGAACACGGAGTTGCCGCTGTCCGGGTCGTAGCCGGCCATGCCGACGCGGACGCAGACCTCCAGCCCCGCGGCCACGGCGGCGATCAGCAGGTCGCCGCTGACGCCGTTGTCCTGCGCCGCGGCCAGGGCGGCCGGGACGACGCTCGCGCTGGGGTGCAGCACGGACGGCAGGTGCGTGTCGTCGTAGTCCAGCGAGTGCGCGAGCACGCCGTTCGCGAACGCGGCGAGCGCGGCCGGAACCGGTGTGCTGCCCCCGATGACGTGCGCCCGGCCGGTTCCTCCCTGCTCGGCGACGAACGCGAGTGCGGCGGCACTGGTGTCGAGCGCGCGGCCCGCCACGCACAGCCCCAGGACGTCGAGGATCCGGTGCCGCACACTGGCCCTCACGTCGGCCGGCAGGTCACCGGCGGCGGTCTTGACCGCGAACCGGGCGATCGTCTGGCTCAGCGTCGGGGAGGTCACGAGGCGTCCCCCGGCACGACGGCGAGCGGCCGGACCGGCGAGCCCGTGGCGCCCACGAGCTTCAACGGCGACAACACGAACAGGAACTCGTGCGCGCCCGCGGCGGCCGGCTCCTCCAGGTCCATCGTCTCGATGATGTGGATGCCCTTCTCGACGAGCAGCACGCGGTGCGCGGGCAGCAGGCTGTGCCCCTGGCCGGGCGCCAGGCGTTCGAACGCGATCGTGTCGGCACCGGCCGCGTGCACGCCGAGCCCGGCGAGCCAGTGCGCGCCGGCCTCTCCGACGCCCGGCACGCCGCTGTCGTGTCCGGTGTAGACCTCCGCTCCGGCGGCGAAGTGCACGCCCCAGCCGCTGCGGATCAGCACCACGTCGCCCTGGCGCACCTCGGATCCCTGTTCCCGCGCGGTGCGGGCGAGGTCGTCCGGGGTGATCTCGTAGCCGGGTTCGCAGCGCGGCAGGCCGAGGGTGCGCGGCACGTCCAGCAGGACGCCCCGCCGGAACATCGGCAGGATCGTCTCGGCGCCGAGCGACGTCATCGAGCCACCGCGTTGCGCCTCGTCCGCACGGACGCCGCCGAACATCAACCCGTTGTGCGACACGTGGGAGAACGCGTCGATGTGCGTGCCGACGTGTGTGCCGAGCGAGATGTGGTCGGCCGCGGCCGACCCGCCGTCGGCGCGGACGACGTCGCCGTGCCGGCGGGGAAGCGTGTGCCAGTAGGGAGGGTGGTTCGGTGACTGCGGCATGCCCCGGTACAGCGGCCGGCCGAGGTCGAAGACCCGCACCCCCGTTCCCAGCGCGGAGTCCAGCCACGTCGCCGTGTCTGCCCTGGTCGCCTCGTTGACGCTCATGCGATCACACCCCGCTCGCGCATTGCCTCGATGTCCGCCGCCTCGTACCCGAGCTCCTTCAGCACCGGATCGGTGTCCGCTCCGAGGTCGCCGCCGGTCCGCCTGATCCGTCCCGGCGTCCGGGACATGCCCCACATGACGTCGTGCATCAGCACGTCGCCGAGCTTGTCGTCGGCGACCTTGCGCACCATCCCGGTCGCCCGGACGTGCTCGTCGGCGACGATGTCCGCGGCGTCGTAGATCGGCGCCACGGCCGCGCCCGCGGCGGTGAACTGCTCGATCACCTCGTCGCGGGTGCGCTGCCCGATCCACGTGGAGACGTGGCCGTCCAACAGGTCCGCGTGCAACGCGCGCTGCCCGCCGGTGGCGAACCACGGTTCGTCGATCACCTCGGGGTGCCCGACGAGCCGCATGACCCGTTCCGCGATGCTCTGCGCGCTGGTCGACACCGCGACCCACCGACCGTCGCTGGTGCGGTAGGTGTTGCGGGGCGCGTTGTTCAGCGAACGGTTGCCGCGCCGCTGCTCGACCACGCCGAGCTGGTCGTAGACCGTCGGTCCCGGGCCCACCGCCGTCATCAACGGCGTCAGCAGGTTCATGTCGACGACCTGGCCGACGCCGGGCGACTTCGTGTCACGCTCCCACAGCGCCATCATCGTCGCGCCGACCGCGGCGACCCCGCACAGCGAGTCGGCCAGGCCGAACGCGGGCAGCGTGGGCGGCATCGACGGGTCGCCGGTCAGGTGGGCGAACCCGCTCATCGCCTCGGCGAGCGTGCCGAAGCCGGGACGTGAGGAGTAGGGGCCGGTCTGCCCGAACCCCGTCACCCTGACCACGATCAGCGCCGGGTTGCGCCGCCACAGGTCCTCGGGCCCGAGTCCCCAGCGCTCCAGCGTGCCGGGCCGGAAGTTCTCGACCAGCACGTCGGCGGTCTCGGCCAGCCGCAGCAGCAGCTCCGCGCCGTCGGCCCGCGACAGGTCGGCCGCGACGAGCCGCTTGTTGCGGGAGATCTCCTTCCACCACAGCGGTTCGCCGTCCTTGGACGGGCCGTGGCCGCGCATCCCGTCGCCGCGCTTCGGGTGCTCGATCTTGACCACCTCGGCGCCGTAGTCCCCCAGCAGCTGACAACACAGCGGACCGGCCAGGATCGTGGAGGCGTCCACGACCCTCACCCCGGTCAGCGGGCCATCGCTGTGAGCGGGTGCTGTCTCGCTCATGCGCTCATGGCTCCCCTCGGTTCGATGACCTCGCGCAGCACCCGGCAGAACGTCTCCGGGTCCTGTTCGGCGAGGAAGTCCGTGGCACCCGGCACCACCAGGGCGCTGCGGTGCCCGATCAGCTCGACTGCCCTGGCGTGCATGTGCCCGATCCGGTCCTCGCTGCCCGCCAGCAGCAGCGCGACCTCGCCCGCGGCCCGCACCGACTCGCGCAGGTCGTGCCGCCAGATCGCGCGGTACGACGGGGCGAAGTCGGCGCCCGCGTGCAGGTAGTCCCGCACGAGGTCGGTGACGAACTCCGGATCCGCCCACGGGTACTCACCCAGCACGCGGTTCCAGATCCAGCTCAGGTGGGCGCCGTCGGCGGTGGCCCGCCACGGCGGCGCGAACGACGCCAGCCGGTCGGCGCGTTCGGCGTCGGTGTAGACGGGAACCCCGTGCAGGACAACACCTGCCGGCGCACCGGGCCGTCGCGCGGCGGCGTGCAGCGCGAACACCGCGCCCGTCGCACGCCCGAACAGCCACGGCCGCTGGGCACCGACGGTGTCCGCGACGAACCACGCCACGTCGGCGTAGTCGTCGACGGTCCAGTCGTCCGGCGGCCGGTCGGACTCGCCGTAGCCGGGCGTGTCCACCGCGAGCGGTACGCAGAACCGCGCGAGCCCGTCGAGCACCTTGCGGTACCGGCGCGCCGACAGCGGGCTTTGGTGCAGCAGCACCAGCGGCGGCCGTCCCGACGCCAGCTGGGTCTCCACCGGCTCGCGGCCCGCGGTGAGGACGTGCACCGCGCCCCAGGGGGCGGCGAGGTAGGTGCCCTTCACCGCGGTCCGCCGAGCTCGACGGGCTGCCTGCCGACGTCGGCGAGCAGGCACGCCACGTCGTGCCGCTCGGCCACCGGCAGCAGGTCCACCGGCCACGACGAGCACTCGGCGATCTCGACCGGGCACCGTCCACTGAGGACGCACTTGGTCGGCGCCTTGGAGGGGTTGGGGATCTCGCCGCGCAACGGCACGTGCTGCCGCTTCTGCCCCACGACCGTGCTCAGCGTCGCGGACAGCAACGCCTTCGTGTACGGGTGGCGCGGGTGGGTCAGCACCTCATGCGTCGGTCCCTGCTCCACGACCTTGCCGAGGTACATCACCGCGACCCGGTCGCTGATCAGCCCGACCGTCGCCAGGTCGTGGGAGATGAAGACGTAGGAGATCTCCCGCTCGCGCTGCAGGTCCCGCAGCAGGTCGAGCACCCGCGCCCGCACCGACACGTCCAGCGAGGACGTCGGTTCGTCGAGCACGACCAGCTCGGGTTCGGTGATGATCGCCCGCGCGATGCCGATGCGCTGCTGCTGGCCGCCGCTGAGGTTGCGCGGCAGCCGGCCGGCGTGCTCGGCGGTGAGACCGACGCGTTCCAGCATCGCCACCACGGCGTCCCTGCGCTGGGCGCGCGACATCTCCGGCCGGTGGATGACCAATGGCTCCGCCACGATGTCCCCGACCTTGATGCGCGGGTTGAGCGACTCGTAGGGCTCCTGGAACACGACCTGGATCCGCGAGCGCAGGGCCCGCATGTCCTTCTTGCTCAACGACCCCAGCCGGATGCCGTCGAAGACGACGTCGCCGGAGGTCGGGGTGATCAGGCCGAGGGCGACCCTGCCGAGCGTGGACTTGCCCGACCCGCTCTCGCCGATGACCGCGACGGTCTCGCCCTTGCCGACCGACAACGACACCCCGTTGACGGCGTGGACCTCCTTGCCGCCGCGGCGGAACACCTGGTGCACGTCGTGCAGTTGCATGATGCTCATCAGCGGTGCACCTCCTGGCCGGACAGGCTCGGCACGTCGTCCGCCCACGGCGCGGGCGGCACGGCGGCGAGCAGCTGCCGGGTGTAGTCGTGCGAGGGGTCGGAGAACACGTCGGCCACGAGCCCGGTCTCGACGACCTTCCCGGACTTCATGACCACGACCCGGTGGCAGTACTGGGCGACGACGCCGAGGTCGTGCGTGACCAGCAGCAGCGACCGCCGGCCCTGCTTCACCTGGGCGTCGATCAGGTCGAGGATCTGCCGCTGCACGGTCACGTCCAGCGCCGTCGTGGGCTCGTCCGCGATCACCAGCGACGGGTCGTGCAGCATCGCCAGCGCGATGACCACGCGTTGCGCCATGCCGCCGGACAGCTCGTGGGCGTACCCGCGCAGCACCCGCTCGGGTCCGCGCACCTGCACCGACTCGAGCCGTTCGACCGCCAGGTCCCGCAGGTCGGTGCGGCTGATCCGGCGGTGCGCCCGCACGACGTTGCGGAACTGCTTCTCGATGGACAGCACCGGGTTCAGCGAGCCGAACGGGTTCTGCGCGACGAACCCGATCCGCGCTCCCCTGATCTCGCGCAGCCTCGCGCGGTTCAGCCGGACCAGGTCGGTGCCCTCGAACTCGGCGCTGCCGGAGACGACCTCGCCGTACGACGGCAGCAGCCCGAGCACCGACCGGATGGTCACGGACTTGCCGGACCCCGTCTCGCCGACGATCCCGACGGACTCGCCCTCGGGCACCTCGAACGTCACGTCGTCGATCGCCCTCACCACGCCCGCGCGACCGCGGAACTGGGAGGTCAGTCCCGTCACCCTGAGCATCAGCTGCCCTCCACCTGTCGCTGGATGCCGTTGGCCAGCATGTTGAGGCTCGCGATGGCGAGGAAGATCGCCACACCGGGCCAGATCGCGATCCACCACTGGCCGGTCGAGATCGCCTGGGCGCCCACCTGCACCATCGACCCCCAGGTCGGGGTGGGCGGGGAGACGCCGATGCCGAGGAAGTTCAGCGCCGCGATCACGATCACGGCGTTGGCCGTGGTGAGCGAGCACTGCACGAGGCACACGTCCACGACGTTCGGCATGATGTGCCGGAACACCACCCGCCGCGGCCGCGCCCCGGTCGCGATGGCGGCCTCGATGAACCGTCCGTCGCGGATGGACAGCGCCTCGCCGCGGATCAGCCGGATGAACCGGGGGCCGTTGATGATCACGATGGCGTAGAGGATGTTCTGGATGTCGTTGCCGGTCAGCGACACGATCGTCACCGACAGCACGATCAGCGGGAACGACTGGAACGCGTCGAGGGCCCGCATGAACCCCTCGCTCCACCTGCTCTTGACACTCAGCGGCAGGCCGATCAGCAGGCCGATCACGAGCGAGGCGAGCGTGCCCATCAACGCCAGCGGCAGGTCGCTGCGGCCCGCAGCGATGACCCGCGAGAACACGTCGAACCCGTTGGCGTCGGTGCCGAAGACGTACTCGGCCGACGGGGCCTGGAGGACCGCGGTCGGGTCGGGCGTGATCGGGTCGTGCGGCAGCGGCGCCAGGAACGAGGCGAGCAGCATGAAGAGCAGCAGCCCACCGCCGGCGACGATGCCGGGACTGGCCCGGACGTAGCGGGCGCTGCGCGTGACGAACGGGGCGAAGAACGGCTGCCGGACGCCGGCCGGGTTACTCATAGCTCACCCTCGGGTCGAGGAAGAGGACCACCAGGTCCAGCAACAGGAACAGGGTCAGCGTCAGCAGTCCCGCCGTGACGACGAACCCCTGGATGATCGGCACGTCGACCTTCAGCACGCCGTCGAGCGCCCACTGGCCCATGCCGCGCCAGTTGAAGACGCGTTCGACGATCGCGGCGCCACCGAGCAGCGAGCCGAACAGGATCGCGATGTAGGTGACCACGGTCGTGCGCGAGGCGGCGAACGCGTAGTAGACGACGGTGCGTTCACGGAGGCCGCAGGCGCGGGCGAACTCGACCTGCGGGGTGGTGAGCGCGGTGCCCATGCTGCCGCGGGCCGTCTTCGCGAAGTAGGAGGCGTAGACGAGTCCCAGTGACAGCACGGGGAGCGCGGCGTGCGACACGGCTTCGCCGAGCGTCGTCCAGTCACCGGTGAAGAGGCTGCTGATGATCAGGAACGGCCGGTCGTCCGCCGAGCCCGACTCGATCGGCAGCCGCCCGATCGGCGCCGGCGCCCAGCCGAGCAGGAAGAAGAACACGTAGATGCCGACCAGGGCCAGGAAGAAGTCCGGGACCGACTGGAGCACCGAGGTGAGCCCGCTCATGATCCGGTCGGGGATGCGACGGGCGAAGTACGCGCCGACCACACCGATCGCCATGCCGAGGCCGATGGCGAGCAGCAGTGCGAAGAACACCAGCTCCAGCGTGTTCGGCAGGAACTTCCCGATGTCGTGCAGGATCGGCTCGTTCGTGAAGAACGACGTGCCGAGGTCGCCCTGCAGCAGGTTGCCCCAGAAGGAGAAGTACCGCTCCAGCAACGGCTTGTCGAGGCCGAGCTGGCTGTTGACGTGGGCGATCTGCTCCTTGGTGGCGAAGTCGCCGAGGATCGTGATCGCCGGCTCGCCCGGGATGAGGAACACGAGGAAGAACGACACGCTGCCCAGCACGAACAGCGAGACGGGCACGATGGCGATCCGCTTGACGATGTAGCGGAGCAGGGGCCGCCGCCGCTTCTCCCTCGGCGCGGCCGGTACGGGTTCCGCCTGGATTGCTTCCGGAACGGTCACAGCACACTCACCCCTCCGTCGACGCACACGGTGTGGCCGGTGACCATGGCCGCGTCGGACGAGGCGAGCCAGCGCACCGCGGCCGCCACCTCCTCGGGACGCACGACCCGCCCGAGCGGGATCGAGGCGAGCTTCGCGGCCATGTAGGTCTCGTTCTCGAGCACGTCCGCCGTCATCGCGCTCGGCACGATCGTCGGCGCCACGGCGTTCACGCGGATCCGGGCGGCCGCCCACTCCAGCGACAGGATCTTGGTGAGCTGGATGACCGCCGCCTTCGTGACGCCGTAGACCGCCGATCCCGCGATGGCGACCAGTCCGCCGGTCGAGGCCATGTTGACGACGTTGCCGCCGTGGACCGACAGCACCGGGTGGACGGCCTGGCACATGCGGAACGTGCCGTTGAGGTTGATCTCGACGACGTCGTGCCACACCTCCTCCGGCATGGTCTCGGTCGCGCCCCTGGCGTTGATGCCCGCGTTGTTGACCAGCAGGTCGACGGTTCCGGCGTGCGCCACCGCCGCGGCGACGGCCGCGCGGCAGGAGTCGCCGGACCGCAGGTCGAGCTCGACGGCGTGCTTCGCGCTCGCCGGCGCCGCTCCCCCGAGGTCCGCCGCCACGACCACGTACCCGTGGGCCGCGAGGTCGTCGCACACGGCGGTGCCGATCCCGCCCGCGGCGCCGGTGACGAGCGCGACCGGGTGTCCCGTCTCAGACATGGGCCACCCCGCTCCACTCGGCACGGGCGCTCTCGGGCAGCGGCAGGGTGTTCAGGCGGACGTCCGGGCTCAGCGGCTCGTCGATCCCCACGAGCCGCAGCAACGCCCACAGCGTGACGAGGTTGCTGCTGATCGCCGGGCGCCCGGTCTCCTGCTCGACCGCGACGAGCGAGTCGAGCGTGCGCCAGTTGGTGCAGCTGATCGCGACGACGTCGGCGTCGGACACGTCGAGGGCGGCCGCGGCCTGGAAGCTGGCGGCCGGTTCCAGCCGGCCCTTGTCCAGGTTGGACAGGATCTCCAGGTCGTTGCGGGCCACCACGGAGAAACCGGCCTGGTCGAGGTACGAGACCGCGCCGTCGGCGACCGGGCGGACATAGGGCGTCGCGAGTGCGACCTTCCGCGCGGACAACGCTGTCAACGCGGCGATGAGCGCACTGCTGGTCGTCACGATCGGGATGCCGTGGGCGCGGGTCAGTCCGTCGCACGTCGCCTGGTCGGAGTCGCGGCCGCCGAGGAAGCTGCCGGACGTGCAGGCGTAGGCGATCGCGGTCACCCCCGCCGAGGCGAGCTCGGCGACGGCGCGGTCGAGGTGGTCGTGCATCGCGAGCAGGCTCGCG
>NZ_DASVFL010000147.1:0-14797 GCF_036380075.1 Lentzea sp.
GGTGTGCACGAGACCTACACCGTCGACGCGTCCGCGGAGAACCGCAACGGCACGTGGAAGCTGCAGGTCACCGACGTGTGGACCTACGACGCCGGAAACATCGACGCCTGGACCCTCACGTTCTGACGACGCCCGGAAGGACCTGTCATGCGACGCACCACCTGCGGGCTCGCCGTGCTCGTCACCGCCACCGCCGTCCTGACCACCCCCGCCCAGGCGGCTGAGGCCGACTTCGTCCGGGCCAAGAACCCCGCGCCCGGCGGCAGCTTCATCGTGTCCCTCAAGCCGGGAGCGAGCGTCTCGGCGTCCGGCTCGCTCGCCCAGAAGTACGGCGGCACCCTCGACGCCGTGTTCTCCCACGCCATGCGCGGTTTCCAGGTCAAGGACCTGACCGAGGCCGCCGCGCGCAGGCTGGCCGCCGACCCCGCCGTCAAGGCCGTCTACCAGGACGGCACGGCGCGGGCGCTCGACGAGCAGACCAACCCGACGTGGGGTCTCGACCGGATTGACCAGGCGTCGCTGCCGCTGGACAAGAAGTACACCTACCCCAGCGGCGGCGCGTCGAACGTGACCGTCTACGTCACCGACACCGGCATCAAGACCTCGATCGCCGACTTCGAGGGACGCGCGTCCGTGGGCGCCGACTTCATCGAGGACGGCCAGAACGGGCAGGACTGCTCGGGCCACGGCACGCACGTGGCCGGCACGGTCGGCTCCAAGACCTGGGGCGTGGCCAAGAAGACGAAGCTGGTCTCGGTGCGCATGCTCGGCACGAGCTGCAGCCTCAACGGCCCGGACTCGGCCGGTGTCAAGGCCATCGAGTGGGTCACGGCGAACGCCAAGAAGCCCGCTGTCGTCAACGCTTCCTGGACGTTCGACACGGCGGACATCGGCAACGACGCCATCGCCGGGATGCTCGCCTCCGGCGTGCAGATGGCCGTCGCGTCGGGCAACAGCTCGACCGACGCCTGCTCCACCGGTCCCGCCAAGATCGCGGCACTGATCACGGTGAACGCGACCTCGTCCAACGACGCGCGTGCCTCGTTCTCGAACTACGGCACGTGCACGGACATCTTCGCCCCCGGTGACAACATCACCTCGCTGGGGCTGAACGGCGGCAGCGCGACCATGTCCGGCACGTCCATGGCCACCCCGCACGTCGCGGGGGTCGCGGCCCTGTACCTGTCGGCGAACCCGTCCGCGAGCCCCCAGGCCCTGCGCGACGCGCTGGTGAACGGCGCCACCTCCGGCAAGGTCACCAACCCCGGTGCCGGTTCGCCGAACAAGCTGCTCTACAGCGGTTTCCTCGGCGGTGGCCCCGCACCCGAGTGCGGTCCCGGCACGAACGGCGACGACGTGTCCATCCCGGACAACGGCACAGCGGTCTCGTCGTCGGTCACGGTCTCGGGCTGCACCGGCAACTCCACGGCCTCGGCCACCGTCAAGGTCGACGTCAACCACACCTACACCGGTGACCTGGCCATCGACCTGGTCAGTCCGTCGGGCAGGTCCTACAGCCTCAAGAAGGCGGGCGGCGCGTCGTCGTCCGCCGGGGTGCACGAGACCTACCAGGTCGACCTGTCCTCCGAGGCGCGCAACGGCACGTGGAAGCTCCAGGTGAAGGACGTCTACACCTACGACGTCGGGAACATCGACTCCTGGACGCTGACCGTCTGAGAACGCGAATGCGGGGTGTGGCCGCGGAAGCAGCCACACCCCGCATTCGCGCGTTCCTAGCGGGTGACGGTCAGGGTGAACGTCGTCGTGCCGGTCTTGCCGTCGGCCGAGGTGGCCCTGATCGTGATCGGGTAGGTGCCGGGCGGGGTCGAGAAGTTCGTGAAGACCCAGACGTTGCTGGAGCCGCCCTGCCCGACCGTGGCCGGGTTGAACGAGAGCTGGGCCCCGGTGGGAACGCCGGTCGCGGTCAGCGTCAGGTTGCCGGTGCCACCGGCCGCCTTCACCACGGTCTGGCCGAGCAGGCCCTGCCGGACGGTCGCGGACGACGGCGTCGCGGTCACGGTGACGTCACCGCTCGGCGGTTCGGTGCCCTCGACCGTGAGCGAGACCGTGGTCGTGGCGGTCTTCCCGCCCGCGTCCGTGCCGGTGACCGTGATGCTCGACGTGCCGGCGGTGGCGGTGGTGGAGACGTCGAGCGTGAGCTTGGCCGAGCCGCCGGCGCCGACCGAGGTGGGCTGGAAGGCCGCCTTCACGCCGCTCGGGACGTTCGACGCGCTGAGATTGATCGTCTGGCCGCCACCGGTGGTGGTGATGGTCGTCGAGACGTACTTCCCCTTGGCCGCCTTCACACTGCTCGGCGACGCGGCCAGCGTGAAGTCGCCGGGCTGCGGGTCGCCGCCACCGGTGACGGTCAGGGAGTACTTGCCGGAGGCGGTCTTGCCGCTGGAGGTCGTGCCGGTGACGGTGACCTCGTAGGTGCCGTTCGGTGCCGACGAGCTCGCGTCGAAGGTGACCTTGGCCGAGTTGCCGGTGGTGACCGACGTCGGCTGGAAGACCGCCTTCACCCCGCTGGGCAGGCCGCTGGCGGACAGCGTGGCGTTCTCCGCACCGCCGGACCCGGCCGTGGTGGTGATGCCGGTCGACAGGGACTTGCCGGCCGCGACCGAACCGCTGCCCGGCGCGACCGTCAGGCCGAAGTCACCGGCCGGGGGCTGCTCGCCGACCTCGGTCCTGACCCAGTCGCCCATCTCGTTGTCGAGACGGCCATAGATCGAGTACCACTTGAAGTCGGACCGGCTCCACGACGCGACGCCGTAGACCTTGCCGTCGAGGACGAGCGGGCCGCCGCTGTCACCGGGCAGGATCGTGGTGCGGCCGTCGGAGTACCCGGCGCAGATCATGGTCGCCGACTTGAAGCCCGCGCCGACGCCCTGGCAGACGCTGTCGCCGTTGACGACCGGCAGGCTCGCCTTGTCGAGCGTGACGTCCTGCGAGGTGTCGTTGAAGTCCTTCTTGCCGTAGCCGAAGCCCAGCCCGGTCCTGCCCGGCGCCGCACCGCCGGCGTCGGCGGAGGTCGCGAACTTCGGGTACGCGGCACCGCCCTTGAGCGCGATGTCGCGGTCCACCGTCACGACGGCGACGTCGAAGCCCTGGTCGAAGTTGACGTACTTCGGGTGCTTCTTGTAGCTGACGACGTTGACGGCGAAGCCGGACCCGTTGCCGTTGTCGTAGTCCTTGAGGTCGTCGAGCCCGTAGACGAACTTCTTCTCCCCCTCGGCGTCCGCGCAGTGCGCCGCGATCAGGATCTTGCGCGGCGCCACGACCGTGCCGGTGCAGGTCTGGCCCTGCGGCCGGGAGCCACCGGCGCGGATGCCCGCGACGATGCCGGGGAACTCGCCGACGGTGGCGTTCTGCCCGCCGGCGAACATCGGCGAGGCGTCGCCCAGGTTCGCGGGGACGGTGTCCCCCAGGTAGTTCGCGGCAGGGGCGTTCTTCTGCGGTGCGGCGTCCGCGACGCCGAGCGGCGTCAGCACCGTGGCCGCGACCAGGGCCAGCAGGCCCCAGGAGCGTGTTCTCGTCACGTTGGTTCCTCTCCGGATCTCTGAACGGCCGCCTCAGAGCAGGGACGGCGGTCGTTCGCTGCGGATCACTCTCGGAGCAGCGCCGGGGAGGAACAATCAGGGACGGCATCCGTAGGGGTACGGAACTTTCTCCCACTACGACCTGCGGAAGATCGTGATGCTGTGGCCGACCACGTCGATCGGCGTGCTGGTGTCGAGCAGCGCCTGGAGGTGGTCGTCGGCCTTCGCGATGGCGGTGTCCGAGACGACGAGCAGCCCGTGCACCTGGTCGAGCGGTGCTTTCCGCGGGTCCTCGGCGTGGATCCCGTAGTACTCCGGCACTCCCGCGCCCTTGTAGACGAGCCACAGCCGTTCACCGGAGTGGCGCCGCAGCCGCTCGGCGAGCCTGCCGAGGTCCTGGCCCCAGTCGACGTTCGAGTCGTGCAGGTGCAGGTGCGTCTTGGACGGGCCGCCGAACACCTCGTTGGAGTACGGCAGGTAGTACGGGAACGTCCACAGCGAACTCGCCGCGACGAGCGCCACCGCGGGCACGGCGAACCGCCGGTCCGCCGCGAACGCCGCCGCGACCGCGAGGAACATCGGCACGAAGATCGCGTACCGCACGCCGAGGTCGCGGTTGCCGGTCATCGCGGCGGCGAGCAGCACCCCCGCGGGCAGCAGCACGTACAACGCCTGCGGGCGCCGGACGACCGCCGCGGTCCCGGCCGCCCACAGCAGGAGCGCGCCCAGCGGTGTCTTCACCAGCAGCGCCGCCGGCAGGTAGTACCAGTGCGAACCCTCGTAGTGCACGCCGAACAGGTAGCCGCCCCACACCCGGTCCTCGAACCCGAACTGCAGCCGCAGCCCTTCGACGTACGGCTGCGGGAAGACCTGCGTCGGATCCACCACCGCGTAGGACGCCCACACCACGGCCGCGGCGACCAGCGACAGGACGGCGACGAGCTTGATCCGTCCGCGGGCGTGCCAGGCGAGGAACAGCACCACCGGCACCACCGCGAGCGTGTTCGTCTTGGTCGCCAGCGCGGCCCCGAGCGCGAGTCCCGCGAGCGGCAGGTAGCGGGCGTTCTCCCTGGCCCGCCACAGCAACCAGACCGCCGTCAGCACGAACCCGGCCGCCGGCACGTCGAGCGTGGCCAGCGACCCGTGCGCGATGAGGTCCGGCGAGAACGCGTACAGCGCGAGAGCCACGACGGCACCGACGTTGCCGGTCAGGTCGCGGGCGAACAGCAGGACGACGAGCCCGAACAGCAGCGTGAGCACGATGATCGGCAACCGCGCCAGCAGGAGCAGGTGCTGCGCGTCGTTGCCGGACTCGTAGAGCAGGTGGCGGCCGAACTCGGTCTGGTCGCCGCGGAAGTCGTCGTCGTGGTGGAGGTCGGCGAACGCGAGCCCGGCCGCCATGACCAGCTTGCCGAGCGGCGGGTGCTCCCGGTTGAACCGCAGGCTGTGCTGCTCGAGGTAGGTGGCCGCCGCGCCGAGGTAGACGGGCTCGTCGACGGTCGGGGTCTGCTCGACCGCCGTGGTGACCATCGCGATCGCCATCTGCGCCAGGAGCACGAACGCGACCAGCGGGAACAGCCAGCCGCGCCGCGCCGGGGCGGACGCGGTGGCTGCGCCGGGCGGCGCGATCGTGGCGAGCGACAACCGACGGGTCCTTCCTCGTGTTCCGGTACTCCGGAAACGGGATGCCCGGCCGTTCGGTTGTCAAGCATTCGCGGAAATTGGGTCGAAAGTACCTCTGTGCGGGGTCTAGCCTGCGCGAATGCCGTTGGGAGACATCGAGAAGATCGCCGGGGAGACCGGCTTCTCCGGCGTGGTCCACGTCGACCGCCGCGGTGAGACCGAGCTCGCGCAGGCCTACGGGTTCGCCCACCGCGCGCACCGGGTGCCCAACACCGTCGACACCCGGTTCGGGATCGCCAGCGGTGGCAAGGGTTTCACCGCCCTGACCGTGCTCTCGCTCGTGCGCGAAGGCGTGCTGTCACTCGGCACGGCCGCCCGCGAGCTCCTCGGCGACGACCTCCCGCTCATCGCCGGCGACGTCACGGTCGAACACCTGCTCACGCACACGTCCGGCATCGGGGACTACCTCGACGAGGAAGCCGGCATGGACGTCGACGACTACTTCATCGGCGCCGCACACGTGCTGACGACCACCGAGGCGTTCCTGCCACTGCTCGACGGCCATCCGGCGAAGTTCCGGGCGGGCGAACGGTTCGGCTACTGCAACAGCGGTTTCGTGGTTCTCGCGCTGCTCGCGGAACGGGCGTCCGGGCGCGGCTACCACGACCTCGTCCGCGAACGGGTGCTGGAGCCGTTCGACCTGATCCGGACCGGTTTCCCGCGTTCCGACGAGCTGCCGGGAGACGCCGCGGTGGGCTACCTCGACGGTTCGGACCGCACCAACGTCTTCCACCTGCCGGTGCTCGCGAACGGGGACGGCGGCATCTACACCACCGCGGGCGACATGGTGAAGTTCTGGCACGCGCTGTTCGCGAGCGACCTCGCCGACGAGGTGCGCAGGCCGCGCCGCCACGTGCCGGAGGAGTCGCTGCGGTACGGGCTCGGGTTCTGGCTGCACGAGACGAGCGACGTCGTGATCCTCGTCGGGTACGACGCCGGCGCGTCGTTCAAGTCCACGCACGACCCGCGCACCGGTGTCACGACGACAGTGCTGTCCAACACGGCTCCCGGGGCATGGCCGATCGCACGTGTCCTAACGACACTGTTCTGAACGGGTGAGCGATGCGAACATGTGTTCGTGAGCACCCCGATCCTGCACGCCGACCTGGACGCGTTCTACGCGTCGGTCGAGCAGCGGGACGACCCGCGCCTGCGCGGCAGGCCGGTGATCGTCGGCGGCGGGGTGGTGCTGGCGGCGAGCTACGAGGCCAAGGCGTTCGGGGTACGCACGGCGATGGGCGGCCGCAGGGCGAAGCAGCTGTGCCCGCACGCGATCGTCGTACCGCCGCGGATGTCGGCGTACTCGGCCGCGAGCAAAGCGGTGTTCGAGGTCTTCCGCGACACGACGCCGCTGGTCGAGGGCCTGTCGATCGACGAGGCGTTCCTGGACGTCGGCGGCCTGCGGCGGATCGCGGGCCCGCCGGAGGTCATCGCCGCACGGCTGCGGGCACGCGTGCTGGCCGAGGTCGGGCTGCCGATCACGGTCGGGGTGGCGCGGACGAAGTTCCTCGCCAAGGTCGCGAGCGGCGTCGCGAAGCCGGACGGCCTGCTGGTCGTGCCGGCCGGCGGTGAGCTCGACTTCCTGCACCCGCTGCCCGTCGAACGGCTCTGGGGCGTCGGCGAGGTGACGGCGGCGCGGCTGCACGGCCTCGGCATCCGGACGATCGGTGAGGTCGCTGCGCTGGACGAGAGCGGCCTGGTGTCCCTCATCGGCCGGGCGGCGGGCCGGCACCTGCACGCGTTGGCGCACAACCACGACCCACGTCCGGTCCACACAGGACGGAGGCGGCGTTCGATCGGGTCGCAGCGCGCGCTGGGGCGGCGGGAGCGCACGCGGGATGACCTCGAAGCCGTTCTCGCGTCGCTCGTCGACGGCATCGCGCGACGGCTGCGCACCGGGCACCGCGCGTGCCGGACGGTGGTGCTGCGCCTGCGGTTCGCCGACTTCACGCGGGTGACGCGCTCGCTGACCGTCAGCGACCCGACCGCCGAGACCGAGGTGCTGCTGGGGGCGGCACGGCAGCTGCTCGACGCCGCCATGCCGTTGATCCGCGACCGCGGCATCACGTTGCTGGGCGTGTCGCTGACCAACCTCCAGGACGACACACCGATGCAGCTCGCGCTGCCGTTCGAGGAAGCGAAGCCCGCCGCGCTCGACGCCGCGCTGGACCACGTGCGGCACCGGTTCGGCAGCGCCTCGGTCACGCGGGCGGCCTCCCTCGGACGCGATCCGGGGATCTCGGTGCCGCTCCTCCCGGATTAGTTCCGGTCCGTCAAAATATTGCGTGATCCTGTCGACATCTTGCACTCTGGAGTCGCTTCGCCGACAAAGGAGTTCGCGATGTCCCTGTCACGCCGCACCCTGCTCAGCACCGCCCTGGCCGTTCCCGCCCTCGGGATCCTGCCCGCCCCGGCCCGGGCGGCCAGTCCGCCCGGCGACGTCGTCGGCAAGGTCACCGTCGGCTACCAGGGCTGGTTCGCCTGCCGCGGCGACAGCTCCCCGATCGACGGCTGGTGGCACTGGAACAACGACTGGAGCCGCCCGCCCGCGCCGCCGAGCAGCTCGGTCGTCGCGTGGCCGGACGTCCGCGACTACGCCCGCACCTACCGGACCGCGTTCGCCGACCTCGGCGACGGACGGCCCGCCACGCTGTTCTCGAACCACGACCGGCAGACGGTCGACGTCCACTTCCAGTGGATGCGGGACACGAACATCGACACGGCGGCGTTGCAGCGCTTCAACCCGACCGGTGGCGAGGGCCCGATCCGCGACGCCGTGACCGCGCACGTCCGCGGCGCCGCCGAGGCCACCGGGCGGAAGTTCTACATCATGTACGACGTCACGAACTGGACGAACATGCAGTCGGAGATCAAGACCGACTGGACGGCCAAGATGTCCGCGTACACGTCCTCCCCCGCCTACGCCCGGCAGAACGGCAAGCCCGTCGTCTGCATCTGGGGCTTCGGCTTCAACGACCCGGGCCGCCCGTTCACCCCGGAGGCGTGCCAGGACGTAGTGAACTGGTTCAAGGCGCGCGGCTGCTACGTGATCGGCGGTGTGCCCACCCACTGGCGGCTGGAGGTCGAGGACTCCCGCAAGGGGTTCGGCGGCGTCTACCGGTCGTTCGACATGCTCTCGCCGTGGATGGTCGGCCGGATCGGCACCCCGGCGGACACGGATCGCTTCCACGCCAACGTGAACTCGCCGGACCAGGCGGAGTGCAACGCACGCGGGATCGACTACCAGCCGTGCGTCCTGCCCGGTGACCTCGGGTCGCGGCAGCGGTTGCACGGCGACTTCATGTGGCGGCAGTTCTACAACATGGTCCGCCTCGGCGCGCAGGGCATCTACGTCTCGATGTTCGACGAGTTCAACGAGGGCAACCAGATCTGCAAGACCGCCGAGACGCAGGCCGACGTGCCGGTCGGGTCCGGCTACCTCGCACTGGACGAGGACGGCACGCGCTGCTCCGCCGACTACTACATGCGGCTCACGGGTGACGGCGGCCGGATGCTGAAGGGCCAGATCGCGCTGACCGCCGTCCGGCCGACGCAGCCGTGGGTCGGCGCGCCACCGAACCCCGACACCGACCTGGCCGCCGGACGTGCCACCGCCCAGAGCTCGCAGACGCAGAACTACGGCAGCGACAACGTCGTCGACGGCGACCCGGGCTCCTATTGGGAGAGTGCGAACAACGCGTTCCCGCAATGGGTCCAGGTCGACCTCGGCAGCGCGGCGGCGGTGCGGCGGGCAGTGCTCACGCTCCCGCCGAACCCGGCGTGGGGTCGGCGTACCCAGACGTTGACGGTGCAGGGCAGCACCGACGGGCAGTCGTTCGGCACGCTCGTGGGGTCGGCCGGGTACGTGTTCGACCCGGCGACGGGGAACGCGGTGACGATCACGTTGCCCGGTACCGGAGTGCGCTACCTGCGGCTTTCGTTCAGCGGCAACACGGGCTGGCCGGCCGCCCAGCTGTCAGGGGTGCGCCTGTACGCCTGATGGGGCATTGAGAACTGAAACGTGTTCTAGTTACGCTACCCGCATGATCGCCACAGTGGTGTGGGGCACCGGAAACGTCGGCCGTTCCGCGATTCGCGCCGTCGAGGCCCATCCCGGGCTGAAGCTGACGGGCGTGGTCGTGCACGACCCGGGCAAGGCGGGCCGGGACGCGGGCGATCTCGCCGGGCTGGACCACGAGCTCGGGATCGCGGCCACCACCGACATCGACGCAGTGCTGGCCGCGAGTCCGCGCGCGGTCGTCTACGCGGCGTCCGGCGACATCCGGCCCGACGACGCCCTCGCCGACATCACGAAGGCGATCAGGGCGGGCGCGGTCGTCGTCACGCCGTCGCTGTACGCGCTCTACGACCACCGCAGCGCACCGCCGGAGTTGCGAGAACCGGTTCTAGCCGCGATCGCGGACGGCGGTGGGTCGCTGTTCGTCTCCGGTGTCGACCCCGGCTGGGGCAACGACGTGCTGCCGTTGATGGTCAGCGGGCTCGGCCACACCATCGACGCCGTGCGCTGCCAGGAGATCTTCGACTACTCCACCTACGACCAGCCCGACGCGGTGCGGTGGCTGATCGGGTTCGGGCAGCCCCTCGACTACCAGGCGCCGATGCTGATGGCGGGCGTGCCGACCATGGTGTGGGGCGGGCAGATCCGGCTGATGGCGCGGGCGCTGGGCGTCGAGGTCGACGAGATCCGCGAGACCGTCGACCGCCGCGCGCTCGACGAGACCGTGACGACCAGGACCATGGGCGAGTTCGAGGCGGGCACGCAGGGCGCCATCCGGTTCGAGGTGCAGGGCGTCGTCGACGGTGAGCCGCTGATCGTCATCGAGCACGTCACGCGCATCCACGCCTCCTGCGCCACGGACTGGCCGGTGCCGCCGTCGGGCGACGGCGCGCACAAGGTGATCATCGAGGGACGGCCGCGCATCGAGGTCTCGGTCGAGGCCGTCGACGAGGGTGAGAACCGGTCCGCCGGCGGCAACGCGACCGCGGTCGGCCGCCTCGTCAACGCCGTCGACTGGCTCGCCGCCGCCGAGCCGGGGCTCTACGACGCGCTCGACGTCCCGCTGCGGCCCGTCGCCGGAAAGCTGGGGAGGAGCAAGGGATGAACATCGACATCCCCGAGGGCAAGGACCCCATCGGGTACGTGTGGGGCGAGATGGTGCCCGGCATCGGCATGGCCGCGGCGACCCTCTCGCTGGCCGTCTACCAGCACACCACGCTGGGGCTGCGCGAGTTCGAGGCGGCGCGGCTGCGGGTCGCGCAGATCAACGGCTGCATGTTCTGCCTGGACTTCCGGACCGAACGGGACGGCGAGAAGGTCGAGGAGGAGTTCCTCGACGCGGTGACCCAGTGGCGCACCACCGACGCGTTCGACGACCGCGCGCGGCTGGCCGCGGAGTACGCCGAGAGGTACGCACTGGATCACCACGGCCTCGACGAGGAGTTCTGGTCCCGCATGACCGCGCACTACAGCCAGACCGAGGTCGTCGAGCTGACGATGAGCATCGGGGCGTGGCTGGTGTTCGGCCGGCTGAACCGGGTGTTCGGCCTCGACGCGATGTGCGTGCTGCCCAAGCTCTGAACTCCCGGCAGGACGGTAGGCGGCCGGGATCAGAAGTCGGTCGCGATGATCTTCGCGATGTTCCGCTCGGCCAGTGCGGTGATCGTGACGAACGGGTTCACCACCGTGCTGCCGGGGATCAGCGACCCGTCCATGACGTACAGACCGCTGTAGCCCTGCAGGCGCCCGTAGTTGTCGGTCGCCCTGCCGAGGATGGCGCCGCCGAGCGGGTGGTACGTGAGGTGGTCGCCCCAGATCTTGTAGACGCCGAAGAGGTCGGTCCGGTAGATCGTCCCCTCCTTCGAGTTGATCTTGTCGAAGATGGTCTTGGCCGCCGCGATCGAGACCTCCTTCCACGCGGTCTGCCAGCTGAGGTCGACCTTGCCCGTGGCCGGGTTCCAGCTGAACTGGGCCCGGTTCGGCGTGCGGGTGATCGACAGGTAGAACGACGCGTAGGTCTCGATCCCCGTCGGCAGCGGCGCGACCTCGGCGAACGCGCCTCCCGCCGCCCAGTTGTCGATGCCCAGCGTCGGGATGGACGACTGGAGGCTGCCGGTCGGGTCCCACAGGTGGTTGGCGCGGCCGCACATGACGTTGCCGTTGTCGCCCCAGCCCTTGCCGACCTCGCCGTTGAGGTTCGGCAGCGCCCCCGTGGCCTTGAGCTTCACGAGGAGCTTGCTCGTGCCGACGCTGCCGGCCGCGAAGAACACCTTCGCCGCCGTCACCTGCTTGGTGGCGATGACGTCACCGCTGGTGTTGAGCTGCTCGACGGTGACGAGGTACCCGCCGGACGTCGGCGCGACCGAGGCGACCCGGTGCAGGGGTGAGACGGTGACGCGGCCGGTCGCCCTGATCTTCGGGAGGTAGGTCTTCTGCAGGGACTTCTTGCCGAAGTTGTTGCCGTAGAGGATCTCCCCCGCCAGCGCCGACTTCGTGGCGGTGCCCGCCGCCTCCTGTTCCATGTAGTTCCAGTCGTACACGGTCGGCACGAACACGTACGGGAAGTTCGACCGCTGGGCGTGCTTCCGGCCGACCCGCGCGTACTGGTAGGCGTCGGTCGTCTCGAACCACGCCGACCGGACCAGGCTGGCGCCGAGCTCGGCGTTGGCGCGCGGGTAGAAGGTCCCGTACATCTCGTCGGGGTTGACCGACGGCAGGATCTCGGCGAAGTTCTCGCGCTTCGGCGTGACGGCCATGCCGCCGTTGACGAGCGACCCGCCGCCGACGCCGCGGCCCTGGTAGACGGTGATGCCCGCGAACTCCTCGGCGTCGAGGACACCGGTGTACTTCGGGATGGCCTTGTCGATCGGGAAGCCGAGGAAGTTGCTCAGCGGCTGTTTCGTCTTGGTCCGCAGCCAGAACGACCGCTGGTCCGGGGTGGTCGTGTTGGCGAAGACCTTGCCGTCGGAGCCCGGGGTGTCCCAGGCCATGCCCATCTCCACCATCTGCACGTCGATGCCCGCCTGGGCGAGGCGCAGTGCCGTGACGCACCCGCCGTAGCCGGTGCCGATGACCAGCGCGGGAACGACGGCCGCGTCGGCGATCGAAGTGGACGCTCGGGCCACCGGGGTGACGCCACCGAGGGCGACAGCCCCAAGAATAGAACCTGTTCCAGTAAGAAAACTGCGACGGGAGGGACCGGCTAAACCGTTGTCACACGACGTTGTGTGGTTCATTGTGATCTTCCTCACTGTGGACGCATGAGAACAAGTTATACCGGCGGTGGTAGGTCAAGTCACTACCTGGCGGTTCCGGTTCATTCGGGGAGCGCAGCGCAGGTGGCCGGTGTCCGGGACACCGGCCTGCAACCCGGACGGTCGATCAGGAGCACACGATCCGGGAATGTCCGCACACGCACGGGCGCCCGACAATCGAGCGATGCCGGTGGTATCTGAGGACGGGGACGCCAGACCGGGCGTCCTGGTGGTGGGCGCGGGGATCGCGGGACTGGCGGCGGCGCGCGCGTTGCGCGACCGGGGCCACCCCGTCACGGTCCTGGAGGCGCGGGACAGGGTCGGCGGCCGGATCTGGACCGACGCGCACGGGGTCGACCTGGGCGCGCACTGGATCCACGGCACGGACGGCAACCCGATCACCGAACTGGTGGAGGAGCTGGGCATCCCGTTCAGCTACGTGGGCGGGGACAGCGCGTACACCGGCGGTTTCGACAGCCTGGACCTGTTCGGCGCCGACCGGCGGGCGGTGGGCCACCGCTACAAGAGCCGCACGCTCGAGCTGGCCGACGAGGTGCTGCACGAGCTGGAGCACCGCGCCGCCGCGGCGCGCAGGGACGAGCTTCCGGACGTGCCGCTGGGCGAGGCGGTCCGCCAGGTCCTGGGCGGCCTCGGTCTGTCCACGGAGGACGAACAGGCCGTGCGCTACCACCTCAACGTGATCCTGCGCGAGGACGCGGCGGAGGACCCGGACAAGCTGTCGTTGAAGCACTGGGAGGAGGGCTACCTCGTCTACGGCTACGGCGACAGCACCCTGCACGGCGGCTACCAGTCCGTTGTGGACGCCCTGGCCGAGGGGCTGGACGTCCGGCTGGGGCACGTGGTCACGCGGATCGAACCCGGACGGGTGACGTCCTCGCACGGCGTGTTCGAGGCGGCCAAGGTGCTCGTGACGCTGCCGCTCGGGGTGCTCAAGGCCGCGTCCGTCGAGTTCGCGCCGCCGCTGCCGGAGGCGAAGCGGTCGGCCGTCGCCCGTCTGGGCTTCGGCACGCTCAACAAGATCGCGCTGCACTACCGCGCGCCGTTCTGGCCCCGCGAGCAGTACGTCTTCGGCTACCTGTGCCGGGACACCGACCGGTACCCGACGGTCGTCATCAGCATGTGGAAGTCGCACGGCAAGCCGGTCCTGGTGATGCTGCTCGGCGCGACGCTCGGCCGGGACATGGAGACCTGGTCCCCGCAGGAGGTCACGTCCTACGCCGACTCGGTCGTGCGGGACCTCTTCGGCGCGGACGTGCCGGCGCCCGAGGAGGTCTCCCGGACCGGCTGGTCGACCGACCCGTACGCGTTGGGCTCCTACACGTGCATCGGCGTCGGCTCGTCCTCGAAGGACATCGCCGCACTGGCCGAACCGGTGGGCGACGCGCTGTTCTTCGCCGGCGAGGGCACGAACCCGTACCACTGGGGCTGCGTGCACAGCGCCTACGAGTCGGGCCTGCGCGAGGCCGCGCGGATCAGCGGCGACCCGTCGCTCTACACGCCGCCGAGCGCGGGCAAGTCACGCCGCCAGACGCGCAACACCGACCGGATGCTGCGGTTCGTGCGGATGCGGATGAACCACCTCACCGACGTCGAGCTCGCCGAACGGGTGGCGTGCCTGCGCGAGAGCGCCGACCCGCACGGCGTGCGCCTGTTCGGCACGATGCTCGACTCCGAGCTGGAGACGCTCGCGTCGATGTTCGACGAGATCCCCTACGTGGCGGGAGACCAGCTCTTCCACGAGGACGACGCGGCGCACGGCGTGTTCCTCGTCGCCCGCGGCGAGGTGGAGGTCGACTTCGGCGGCATCTACGAACGCGCGATGCTCGGCCGCGGCGCGCTGCTCGGGCACTACGACATGTTCTTCAACGCCCGCACCACGTCCGTGACGGCGGTGGGCGACGTCGTGGTGTTCTACCTCGACCACTACCGCTACCAGAGCTTCCTGTACGCGTTCCCCGAGGTGATGATGCTGATGCTGTCCGACCTGGTGACGCGGTGGGAACAGCTGGAGACGGCGCTGGGGGCGGCGACCCTGCCGCAGGCGCGGCGCGAGACCGTCTAAGCACCTTGCCAGAAGTTGTGTCTGTAACTCGCGGAAGTTGACCTTGCCGCGAACGTAAAGAGCCCCGTCGGGTTGGATCCGGTTACCACACAGAATCGACCCGACGAGGCCTCCACCAGTATGCGCCCCGCGCATGTCTACGCCGATCTGACCCCTGCCCAGCACCTCGAGCTGATCACCGCACTGCACGGACCCTGGCGAGTCGCCGCCCGCATCGTCA
>NZ_DASVFL010000148.1:0-7592 GCF_036380075.1 Lentzea sp.
GCCTGCGCCGTCAGCGCCGTGAAACTCGCGGGAGAGAGGGTGGCGGGCCGTTCCTCGGTGGCCGCAAGCGCGTCGATCGTGTCAATACCGGCTAAAACCAGCTTCCGCCGCTGGTCCGTCCGCAACCCGGCCACGAGCGACAGGTCCCGTGCTTCCTCGCGCCCCGACGCGCAGTGCCGGGCGAACCGGCAGCCGGTGCACGCGGCCCGGACGTCACCCCAGGAGCGCGTCGGCGCGGGTCCGGGCTTCGCGAGCCGTGTGCGCAACCGGCCGAGCAACGGCGTGAAGTCGGCGATCCGGAACGACGTCCTGTGCCCGTCGACGACCAGATGCGCGCGCTCGGCCCCCACCGCCTGCGCCGCCGCGACCAGCGACAGCACGGCCAGCGGCGTGGCCTCCGGCACCACGTCGCACGGCTCGTAGCCGTCGGGCGTGCGGATCAGGGTCTGCGCTTCGCAGTGGAACACGCCGTCGAAGAACACGGCGTTCTCGACGATCTCCTCGCCCGAACGCATGTCGGCGGCCGTCCGGGCGGCCAGTCGGTGCAGCTCAGCCGGGTCGCCCCGCCGCTCGTCCCGCGCCAGGAAGCTGCGGTGCTCGCATTCGAGCAGGTCGACGAGGTCCGACGGGCTGGCGAGCATGGACAGTGATGCTAATCAGTCCCCGCGCGCGTGCCCTGGCGGCACGGGCGGACGACCCGCGTTCATCCCCGAAACGGGGGTCGTCCGCCCGCGCCACCAGGAAGAACTAGATGTTCGCCTCCACGAGGTGCAGCAACGCCTCGTGGTGCGTGTTCGGGTAGTCGTGGGGCTTGAACGGACGTGTCTGCGCCCGCACCAGTGCCGCCGCGGCGGCCAGTTCCCCGGTCCGCACCTCGGTGTCCCGGTGCAGGAACGCGAAGTGCGGCTCCCGGACCTCCTCGGGCCACAGAAGCGTGTGCAGCACCAGAACTCCGTGCTGCGGACGGATGGCCGCCAGGGTTTCGCGGCCCCGCAGCGCGAACTTCACGATCGCCGCGGCCTTCACCCGTTCCAACGTCTCCCGCAGCAGGACGTACGAGCGCACCGACAGGTCGTCCGGCTCGACGTAGTACGGCCGGTGCAGCGCGACCGGGTCGAGGTCGACCTGCGGCGCGAACTGCTGCACGTCGATCACGCCGTCCTCCGGCGCCGGCAGGTCGCCGGGGTCGATCTGCACGATGCGGCCGTCGTCGAGCTCGTAGCCGCGCCCGATGTCGTCCGGTGTCAGGCGCAGCGAGCACTCGCCGCACACCTGCTGGTGCCGCACGCGGCCGCTGTCCTCGCGGTGCACCAGGTGCACCTTGCCGCGGTGTTCGGTGGCGGCCGAGACCAGCCGCACCGTCATCGTCGTCATCCCGAACCGAAGTGCTCCCCGCCACACAGTCCTCATGACAAAGGAGTACTCGAACAGGTGTTCAAATACGCCTGTGACCTGATGAAAGGGCTCGTTTGGGTGCGTCCGACGGGTACCTCGGACACGTGCGTCACTACCAGGGCGAAGGCGCGTAGTCCTTCAGGAAGCACCCGTAGAGGTCCTCGCCGGCCTCGCCGCGCACGATCGGGTCGTACACCCGCGCCGCGCCGTCGACCAGGTCCAGCGGGGCGTGGAAGCCCTCGTCGGCGAGCCGCATCTTCAACGGGTGCGGCCGCTCGTCGGTGATCCAGCCCGTGTCGACCGCGGTCATCAGGATGCCGTCGGATTGCAGCATCTCCTCGGCGCTCGTGCGCGTCAACATGTTCAGCGCGGCCTTGGCCATGTTCGTGTGCGGGTGCCCGGAACCCTTGTAGGCGCGGGAGAACTGGCCCTCCATCGCGGACACGTTCACCACGTACTTGCGCCGGAACGCCGACTTCGCCATCGACGCGCGCAGCCGCGAGATCAGCAGGAACGGCGCCGTCGAGTTGCACAGCTGCACTTCCAGCAGCTCCACCGGGTCGACCTCGTCGACGTTCTGGATCCACGAGTTCGTCGCCGCGGTGTCCGGCACCAGGCCGCCCGCGTCGATCTCCTTCGAGCCCGCCATCAACGCCAGCGTCGTCACGGAGTGCGCCTCGGGGACGGCCGTGCCGGGCAGGGCGAGCTGGCCGTGGCCGCCGAACGAGATCAGCTCCGGCCGGCGGGCGTCGCCGGTCAGCGCCTCGTGCTCGGAGGCGGCCAGCGGCGCGTAGGCGCCGGGGGAGCGGCGGACGGTCTGCGCCGCGTTGTTGATCAGGACGTCCAACGGCCCGTGCGCCGCCACCTCGTCCGCCAGCGCCAGCACCTGGGCCGGGTCGCGCAGGTCGATGCCGACGATCTTGAGCCGGTCGATCCAGTCGGCCGCGTCCGGCATCGAGGCGAACCGGCGCGCCGCGTCCTTGGGGAAGCGGGTGGTGATCGTGGTGTGCGCGCCGTCGCGCAGCAGCCGCAGGGCGATGTACATGCCGATCTTCGCGCGGCCCCCGGTCAGCAGGGCGTTGCGGCCGGTCAGGTCCGCGCGGGCGTCGCGCTTGCCGTGGTTGAACGCGGCGCAGTCCGGGCAGAGGTTGTGGTAGAAGGCGTCCACCTCGACGAACCGCTTGCGGCACGTGTAGCAGGACCGCGCGCGCAGCAGCGTGCCCGCGGTCGCACCGGCCGCGTTCGACACCAGCGGCAGGCCCTGCGTCTCGTCGTCGATGCGGTCCGGCGACCCGGTGGCGGTCAGCGCGGTGACGGCCCGGTCGTTGGCCACGATGGCGGCCTTGCGCTCGGACTTCCGGAACTTCTTCGCGGCCTTGAAGATCTTCGCGGTGGCCCGGCGGACGCGCACCGCGTCGTCGTGCTCGGCGGGCAGGTCCTCGACCTGGGCAAGCACGCGCAGGCAGACTTCCAGCTCTGCGGGGTCGATCGAGGTCATGATCAGGCATTTTACGGGTGGAGGGGTGGTGGTCCGGTGACCGGGCCCGAACTGCTGGTGCTGTGGGACGTCGACAACACGCTCGTCACGGCGCGCGGCTTCGGCAAACAGATGTACCGCCAGGCGTTCGCCGACGCGTTCGGCAGGGAGCTGGACGGGGCCGTCGACCTCGGCGGACGCACCGAGCTGGACGTCATCGCCGAGGTCCTGCGCGGGCACGGCATCGAGCACACCGACGAGTCCTCCCGGCTGCTGGCCGACGCGCTCGCGCACTCGTTCCACGTCCGCCGCGACGACTACCCGGTGCACGCCGAGGTGCTGCCCGGCGCCCGCGAGGCCCTGGAGCACTTCGCCCGCGACCCGCGGGTGCACCAGGGCGTGCTGACGGCGAACCTCAGGAGCGTCGCGCTCCTGAAGCTGGAGGCGTTCGGCCTCGAGCACCTCGTCGACTGGGACGTGAGCGCGTTCGGCGACGAGCACCTCGACCGCGCCGAGCTCGTCACCTTCGCCCGCGAACGGGCCCGGCACCTCCGCGCGTTCACCCCCGACGAGGTCGTGCTCATCGGCGACACCCCGCACGACGTCCGCGCGGCGGTCACCGCCGGGGTGCGGCTCGTCGCCGTCGCCACCGGCCGCAGCTCCAGGCAGGAGCTGCACCGCGCGGGTGCCCGGATCGTGATCGACGACCTGAGCGACCTGGAACGGCTGGTCGGGAGCGTGTGGGCGGCCTGAGACACCTCTGTTCGGCTCTGGCCCTCGGTGGATCACGGCGTTATGGTGCGCGGCATGCCCACAGCAGGCGGCCCGACAGTCAGAAGGCTGTCCCAGCCGGACGCCGACATCAAACCCAAGGCCCTCGGTCTCCCCCGAGGCCGGACCGTGATCTCGGTGTTCGGTTCCACCCAGGAAATCGAGACGGATCTCGCCGCGAAGTTGTTGCCGGTGCTCAGATCCGTCGTCGTGACCGCGGCGCGCAACGGCGCCGTGTTCGTCACCGAAGGCACCGACCGAGGCGTTGTCCACTTGCTGGGCATGGCTTTGCAGGCGTGCGAGCAGCGCTGGCCCGTCGTCATCGGGGTCGCGCCGAGCAGCAAGGTCCACGACCTCACCGAAACCTCCACCAACGGTCAGGTCGCGCTGGAACCCAACCACAGCGTCGCCGTCGTCGTCCCCGGTTCGGAGTGGACGGACGCGACGCCGGTGCTGTTCCGCACGATCGATGCCGTCCGGCACAAGAAGCCGGTCGTCGCGCTCGTCGTCGGAGGCGAGAGCGAGAAGGAGGTCGTCGACCACCTCAGCGGTGACAACCCGTTGCTGGTGCTCGCCGGCACCGGCGGTCTCGCCGACCGCATCGCGACCGGTGACCTCACCGGCGACCTCGCGGTCCTCGTGCGCAGCGGCAAGATCTTCGTCGTCCACGTCGACGAAGGCCCCGCCAAGACCGTCACGGCGCTGGAACGGTTGCTGGGCAAGGAGAAGCCCGTCCGGCCGCCGAGGGTCTGGCCCAAGGTCCGCTACCGGGCGCCGGAACCGCGTCCGCTGGTCGACCCCGGTTTCGTCGTCGCCTACCCGTTGCTCGCCGACGCCATCCACGACGCCAACCAGGTTGTCGCACCGGCGTTCCAGGAGCTCGACGCGCAGGCCGACGTCGAGCAGAACCGCTACCGGCTGACGGCCGTGCTGGCGATCGCCGGCGGCCTCACGACGACGGTGTTCGCCGCGTTGCAGACGTGGCTCAAGGACACACCGTGGCCCGGCGTGCTCGTCGTGGCGGGCGGCGCGTTCGCGGCGGCCATCACGATCGTGGCGCGCAAGCGGGAGTCGCTCGACAAGTACCTGACGGCCCGCTACCGCGCGGAACGCCTGCGGGCGCTGTACTTCGCGCACCTCGCGGCACCGTCGCCGGGTACGGAGGAAGAACGCCAGGACAAGGTGGCGGACCTGGAGGCCGCGGTCAGCGACCGCAAGCACGAGGTGGTCAGGACATGAGCGACAAGCAGCGGCAGGCCCAGTTCGTCGAAGCCTATCTGCGCCACCGGTTCTCCGACCGGCTCGACCACTTCGAACGCGGCCGCAAGCGCTACTCCGCCGCGCGCACGTGGACCGTCGCGATCGCCGCGGCGCTCTTCATCGCGGCCGCCGCGGCCGCGGCGGTGGGGATGGCGGACGGCCCGCGCAGGGCGCTTTGGGGTTTCGCCGCAACGGTTCTGGCCGCCCTGGCCACCGCGGTGTCGCTCTACGAAGCCACGTTCGGCTTCCGCCGCCTCGCGCGGGAGAGCGCCACCACTTCCGTTGCGCTGCAACGCCTCGCGGTGGACGGACCCACGCCGGACGACGTGGACGACGAGCGGCTGGTTGCATTCGTGACCGAAGTGGAGTCCGTGCTGCGGTACGGCAGGTGAGGCGGGTTCCCGGCACCGGAAGATCAATAAGGTGCCGGGGCAACGCCTTCTGCGTTCGCACTCTGCGTGGGTGATCGATTACGGTAAGCACAAGTTCTGGTGTTTCGGTGATCCCGTTGTCATGATGGCTTCATCCCCCGATGCGGAAGCAGGCACGACATGACTTGGGCGCGTCCCGCGATCGCCGAGCCCGAAACCGGCACCTTCGCCGAGGCCAAGGCACTCGAGAAGGAGCACAGCACGCTCCAGAACAGCAAGGCGGCACGGACCGTGGCCTGTCACGCCACGGACGCGCTCGACTGCGCCGACCTGCTCGAGATGCTCGGGCTCAACGCCGCCGAGGGCAAAGCGCGGGTGTAGCCCCGCGACTGGATCCACCACTCGGCGACCAGCAGGTTCACCACGAACGACAGCCAGTTCGCGGTGGCGAAGACCAGAAGCCCGTCCGCTTCCGGCAGCAGCCCGCCGAGCAGCAGGCCCCACAGCCGGCCGGTCACGGCGGCGCCCGTCAGCGCGAACCCGCGGATCATCCAGATGCGGTGCGCGCCGAACCGGCGCCGCCGGGCCGTCCTGAGCCCGGCCACGGCCGTCGCGAACCACAGCACCGACAGCACCGTCAGCGGTGCCTGTGACGCGAGACCGGCCAGTGAGAGCTGTGCGCACACCACCCCGAGAACCGACGAGGGCAGCACGGCCGCGAAGTAGACGCGGCCCAGCGCCCGGTGCACCCCCGGACGCCTCGCGCGCAGCCCCGGCCAGAACTGCGGTACACCCGCCAGGACGGCGACCGTTCCGGTGAAGATGTGCGCCACGAGAAGCCCGTAATGCACGGGTCCGTGCAGCGGCGGCCGCGCCTGGCCGGCGTCCAGCGTCACGTACGCGCTCGCCGCGAAGATCGTTATCGCCACGCAGACGAGTCCTGACACCGCCAACCAGGCGGTGTACCCCCACGAATTCTTCATGTCTGAAGCGTGTCAACGTCTTCACCCGATCGCGCTGGGGACTGCCCCCGAGCGCGCGGTGGGGTGCGCCCTACTGGGATGATGGACTCATGCGGACGGTGGAGATCTCCGAAGAGCCGATCAGGCTAGGGCAGTTCCTCAAGCTGGCGGCGCTGGCCGAGGACGGCGGGCACGCGAAAGAGCTCATCGAGGACGGAGAAGTCCACGTCAACGGCGCTGTGGAGTTGCGTCGTGGCGCACAGTTGCGCAAGGGTGACGTGGTAGTTGTCAACGGTGATGAAGTTCGCATTTCCGTTCGGCCGTAACGCATTACTCCGTTCAGCGGTAAGAACATGCACAAACGCAGTCGATCGGTCTAGGGTCTGAAGACCTGTCCTGATCGATTTTCCCCATGGCACAGGCACCTTTGATGTCCCTTTTGGACATCGGGAACATCTTGTACGGCCACGGTTTTCAGGCGGTGAGACGTGGGTCACGTCCGGTATTGGGGATCCGGGGAAACTTTTTTCCAGGGTCTGTAACGCCGATGCCGGACGGGGCGAATCACCGGTTGCGAGCTTCGGCGGCCGATCCATCTGCGGCCGTGCCGGAGATTCGTTTCTCAAAGGTCCTCGGGGTGACCTGCGTACGTGCATGTCCGGAACCGCCGCTGAGCCGGGGAGATCAGAAACGATGAATGAGCAGGTCCGCGCCACCCGTGATGTCGACGGGTCGCGCTCCACGCTCAATCGGCTGTCCGAACACAGACAGACGCACCCTCCCGTCGCCCGATGGGAAAGCCGCTACCGCTACGCCGTGATCATCGCCGATGTGCTGACCGTCGCCCTGGTCGTCATCGCGACCGGTGCGGTCATGAGCATGCGTCACACGGCCTTCGGCCCGCTTTCCCTTGCACTGCTGGACATACTCACGGTGGTTGTCGTCGTGGGCTCGCTCGCGATCAACCGCGTCTGGACCCCGACGGTGCTCGGGCAGGGGGCCGAGGAGTTCCGAAGGCTCGGCCGGGGTTTGTTCGGCGCCGTCGTGGCGCTCGGTCTCGGCGCGCTCGCCGTCGACATCCCCGGCGCCCGCCTGTGGGTCTTCGTCGTCGTCCCCGCGGTCGCCTTGGTCGCCTTCCCCATGCGCTACCTGCTGCGCCGTCCGCTGCACCGCGGCCGGAGCGAAGGCCGTTTCCTGCTCTCCGTCCTCGCCGCGGGCAACCTGGAGACCGTCGAGGACCTCATCCACCGCACGCGCCGCGTCGCCCACCTGGGCTGGCGCGTGGACGCGATCTGCACGATCGACGGCCGCGGCCGTTCGGGCACCTCGGTCGACGGCGTGCCCGTCGTCGGCCAG
>NZ_DASVFL010000149.1:0-15136 GCF_036380075.1 Lentzea sp.
CCTCGCGGCGGGAACGACCAGTGCTTCGGCGGCGGATCCACTGGTCTCCCAGGGCAAGCAGGTCACGGCCTCGTCGGTCGAGGGCGCCGGGTTCGAGGCCGGCAAGGCGGTCGACGGCACCGCGTCGACGAGGTGGGCCTCGGCGGAGGCGCACGATCCGGAGTGGATCCGCGTCGACCTCGGCTCGGCGTACCGGGTCAGCCGGGTGCGGCTGAGCTGGGAGGCCGCGTACGCCAGGGCCTACCAGGTGCAGACGTCGGCCGACGGTGCGTCGTGGACCGACGTCTACTCGACCACCTCGGGCGACGGCGGCGTCGACGACCTGACCGTGTCCGGCACGGGCCGGTACGTGCGGGTGCACGGCACGGCCCGCGGCACGGAGTGGGGCTACTCGCTGTGGGAGCTGGAGGTCTACGGCGCCGGTGACGGCACGCCGCCGCCGACCGGCGTCGACTACCCGTTCGGCAGCAGGCAGCAGCCGTACGTCTCCGGCGTGCTGCGACCGTCCGGCAGCACGTCCACTGTGGACGCAGCCGTGGTGGACTACTACCAGCGCTGGAAGTCGGCGTTCGTGCGGCAGAACTGCGGCAACGGCTGGTACCAGGTGATCTCGCCCGACGCGGACCACCCGTACGTCGCCGAGGCGCAGGGCTACGGCATGGTGATCGCCGCGACGATGGCGGGCGCAGACCCGGACGCGCGCAAGATCTTCGACGGCCTGGTGAAGTGGAAGCTCGACCACCCGTCGTCGATCAACCCGGACCTGCTCGCGGCCGAGCAGGACGTGAACTGCCGCAGCGTCAACGGCGGCGACGGCGCCACGGACGGCGACCTGGACGTGGCCTACGGGCTGCTGCTGGCCGACCGCCAGTGGGGCAGCACCGGCACGTACGACTACAAGCGGCTCGCGATCCGGCACATCAACGCGATCAAGGCCAGCGAGGTCAACCCCTCCACGAACCTGCTCAAGCTGGGCGACTGGACCAGTGCGGGCGATCGGTACTACTACCTGTCCCGGTCGTCGGACTGGATGGCGGACCACTTCCGGGCGTTCCGGAAGGCGACCGGCGACGGCGCGTGGGACACCATCCGCACGGCGCACCAGAACCTGATCACCCAGCTGCAGAACGGTTTCGCGCCGTCGACGGGCCTGCTGCCGGACTTCGTGGAGAACACCGACTCCTCGCCACGTCCCCCGGCCGGCGAGGTGCTGGAGAGCGTGAACGACGGCAAGTACTCGTGGAACGCGTGCCGCGACCCGTGGCGGATCGGCGCGGACGCGGTGACCAGCGGTGACGCCTCGTCGCTGGCCGCGGCCCGCAAGCTCAACACGTGGGTGAAGGCCAAGACCGGCGGCAACCCCTCCGCGATCGGCCAGGGCTACCAGCTCAACGGCACGCAGATCGCCGGTGGCAGCGCCGCCGCGTTCTTCGCGCCGTTCGCGGTGGCGGCGGCGACCGACCCGGGCAGCCAGGCGTGGCTGGACGCGTTGTGGGGCAAGATGCTGCAGACGCCGATCGACTCGAGCAGCTACTTCTCGGCGAGCATCCAGCTGCAGGTGATGATCACGGTGACGGGCAACCACTGGGTTCCCTAGCGGCTGTGACCACAGCCTCGTCCGGAACCACCGCCGGACGAGGCTGACGGTCACCGCCGGGCCGGGCGGTCGGCGACCGAGGCGGTCGCAAGGGACCCGCCAAGTCAGTAGAGCGTGCGCAGGAAGACCGGGCCGCCCTCCTCGGCGTTGGTCCCCTTCTCCACGAACGCGATGTTGTGGTGGAACGAGATCCCGCTGATCGTGCGCTGCAGGTCCGAACCGGCGCCGCGGGGATCGCCCACCTCGCTGTGGTTCAGACCGTCCACGAAGGACTTGAGCATCCCGATCGACGTGCCGTCCGTTCCGCCGGGGTGGCCGCCCCAGCTCGGCCAGTACGCGGTCTGCAGGTCCTCCACGACGTAGAGGCCGCCCGAGCGGACGTGCGGGAACAGGGCGTGGAACGACGTCCGCACGTGGTCGTTGAGGTGGCTGCCGTCGTCGATGACCACGTCGAACGGACCGAGCTCGCGGCCCAGCCGGTCGAGGAACTCGGCGTCGGACTGGTCGCCCCGCACGGTCATGATCCGCGGGCCTGCGACGTTCTTGTGCGCGATGTCCAGGCCGTGGACCAGGCCGCGCCGGAAGTAGCGCTCCCACATGCGCAGCGAGCCGCCGCCGCGGTCCGGGTCGTCGTAGCCGCCGATGCCGATCTCCAGCACCCGCACGGGCTCGGTGCGCAGCCGGGCGAAGTGGCGTTCGTAGTGCTGCGTGTACCAGTGCAGGTCGCCCCACTTGTCGGTGCCGAGCTCGACGGCGAGCTCGCCGAGGTCCTCGCGGGCCGGTCGCAACGCCGACAGCAGGCCCTGTACGGCCTGCGGGACGCCCTTGCGCGCGGCGAACCACCCGCCGATGCCGTTGTCGTCGACCTCGGGGTTCGGCGTGCTCACGGCGAGGCTCGACCACGGCCGTCCCGCGTAGAGGCTCCGCACTGCGTCGGCGAGGTCGAGCGCGACCACGAGGTCGGACTCGGGCCGCAGGTGGCTCGTCGTCACGCCGTCGAAGGTCAGGTCGAGCCGGACCTCGTGCTCGCCTATCTCCTTCAGCACCTCCGCGGCGACGGCGTCCGGTGTCAGCCCGCGGATCGTGGTGTCGAGCAGGTCCGGTCCGGCGGTGGCGGCCTGCAGAAGTGGTGCGAGAACCGTCCATCGGGCGGTGTCGAGCACAAGATCCCCCTCGAACGACTTGAGTCCGGCTTGAGCGCCTGCGACTTACCATCCCCGGCATGGGGATCCGACGAGTTTCACACACGATCTTGGCGGCGTTGCTGGTGCTGGTCGCGGCAGGGCCGGCGCAGGCGGGAGACCGGCAGGTGCTGTTCTACAACCACGCGTGGGGAACCTTCGACCGCGCCACCGCCGACGCGGTCGAGCGCTCGGCCTACCTGCGGGAGTTCGGGGACCTCGAGGTCCGGACGACAACAGGCGCGGACGGCCAGGTCTGGACAGGCCGCTACCTGCGCGGCCGCGAGACGTACCTGGAGGTCTTCGGCGTCGGCGACGTCGGCGGCCAGGACGGCGAGCTCGGCGCCGCGGGCCTGGGCCTGTCGACCGAACGCGACGGCGACATCGAGAAGGTCGGCGCACGGCTGCGCTCCGCGGGCCAGTCGCCGATCGACTTCCTGCAGACCCGCGACTTCGGCGACGGCAAGCCGGTGCCGTGGTTCGACTCGATCTTCCTCATCGAGACCTACGACCGGTTCGGCGCCTGGGCGATGGAGTACCGCGACGAGTACCTCGACGACCCGCGCAGCAAGGTCGGACCGGCGCGCTTCCCCGGTGACGTCAGCCGCGAGCGCTACCTGCCGGACACCTACCGGGACAAGCTGGCGCGCGACATCACCGCGATCACCCTCGCCGTCACCGCCTCGGACCTGAAGGCCACGCTGCCGTTGCTCCGCGCGGGCGGCCTCACCACCCGCACGGACGACCACGGCGCCGTGGTGACGCGCGGCGGCACGACGATGCGGTTCGACGTCGTCCCGATGGGGCAGACCGGCCTCAAGCGGATCGAGTTCGAGCTCAACCGCGGCGTCGCGCGGCACGTCGAGCAGCTGGGCACGTCGACGCTGGTCGTCGGTCCGGGCAAGCGGGCCGTCTGGACGTTCTGACACCCTTGGTCCTGATGGATCACCGCACTGGGCTCGTGGGACGCGAACGGGAGCTGCGCCGCCTGACCGCGCTGGCGGAGTCGGGCGGCGCGCTGCTGCTCGTCGGCGAGCCGGGAGTGGGCAAGTCGGCGCTGCTCTCGTCGCTGGACGGGCACCGGGTCGTCGGCGTCGAGTCCGAGCGGGACCTCCCGTACTCCGGTCTGCACCAGGTCCTGCACCCGTTCCTGGACCTGCGGGCACTGGCCGGCGTGCGGCGGTCCGCCCTGGAGGTCGTCCTCGGACTCTCCGCCGGCGCCGTCCCGCCCGTGCACCTCGTGGGTCTCGCCGCGCTGGACGTGCTGAGCGCGGCGAGACCCGTCGTGCTGGTGGACGACGCGCACTGGCTCGACCCGGCGAGCGCGGACGTCCTCGGCTTCGTGGCGCGACGGCTGACCGGCGGCGTGCTCGTCGTCGCAGCCCGGACGCGCGTCTTCGACGGCGTGCCGACGCTCGGCGTGGAGCCGCTGGGACCGGCCGACGCCTCCGCGTTGCTCGCGGAGGTCGCGCCGGCGTTGTCCTCCGACCGCCGGTCGCGCGTGCTGGCCGAGGCCGCCGGCAACCCGCTGGCGCTGGTGGAGCTGCCGTTCGGCGGCAACTCGCTGGAGGAGACGTTCGCCGCGCGCGTCGCGACCCTGCCCGGCGGGGTGCGGGCGGCGTTGCTGGAGGCGGCGCTCGGCGGTGCCGCGTGCGCGGCGTCGCAGGCCGTGGAGGCCAGGCTGGTCGACCGGGACGGCGCGTTCCTGCACCCGACGGCCAGGTCCGCGGTCGTCCGGTCGGCGAGCGCCGCCGAACTCCGCGACGCCCACCGGCGGCTCGCTGCCGTGGCCGACGAACCGGACCGCCGCGCGTGGCACCTCGCCGGGGCCGCTGACGGTGCCGACGAAACGGCGGCACGCCTGCTGGAGGAGACGTGCGACCGCGCGGTGCGCCGTGGCGGTGCGGTGCCGGCCGTGCGCGCGTTGGAACGGGCGGCTGCGCTGGGCGACGGCGGCCAGCGCGCGCGTCGGCTGCTGCGCGCGGCCGAGGTGGCAGCGGAAGCGGGCCGGCGCGACGACGTCGAACGAATCCTGCTGGCCGCGCGCGGCCTCGACCTGACCCCGCGCGAACGGGCGCTGGTGACGTGGCTGCCCAGCGCGTTCGACGACGGCGTGGGGGAGGGCACGGCCGGGCCGGGCGACCTGGCCGGGCTGGCCGAGGCCGTGGTCGCCGACGGCGACGTCGAGCTGGGGATGCGGATCTTCTGGAGCGTCGCGATGCGGTGCTTCTGGGTGGAGCCGGGCGCGGCCGTCCGGGACCGGATCGCGGCGGTGGCGCGGCGGCTGCCGATCGACCCCGGCGACCCGCGGATGCTCGCGATGCTGGCGTACGTGTGCCCGGTGGAGCAGGGCGACGCGGTGGTGGCGGGGCTGCGCGGCATCTCGGCGGCTGCTGCTCGCTCCGCCGCCGACCCCAGCGACCCGGCCACGCTCCGCCTCCTCGGCAGCGCCGCCCTCCAGGTCGGCGCCTTCGAGGACTCCGTCCGCCTCTCCGCCGCCGCCCAGCTCGGCTTCCGCGCCCAAGGCCGGTTCGCGCTCCTCGCCCGCGCCCGAGCGGTGGAGGCCTGGTCCCGAACCCGCCTGGGCGACCTGGCCGCCGCCGAACCGGCCGCGCACGAGGCCGCCGCCCTCGCCGAGGAAACCTCCCAGCCCTACATGCACGGCCTCGCCGCCGCCGTCCAAGCCGAGATCGCCGCGCTCAAAGGCGACCACGACGAAGCCGCGCGCAAAGCCGCCGAAGCCGAACGCATCGGACTCGCGGCGGGCGCCCGCCCGGTCCTCGCGACGGTGCAGCTCGCCAGGGCGCTCAGCGCGCTCGGGCAGGGCAGGCACGCCGACGCGTTCGCCGCCGTGCTGCGCGTCCACGACCCCGCCGATCCCGCCTACCAGCTCGCGTTGCGCCGGTACGTGCTGCCGGAGCTCGTCGAAGCCGCCACCCGCAGCGGCCACGCCGACGTCGCCGCGAAGATCGTTGACGAGCTCGACACCGCCACCGGCTCACCGGCGCTCGCGGCGGGGCTGCGCTACGCACGGGCGCTGCTCAACGACGACGAAGCGCTGTACGAAGCGGCGCTCGACGCGAAGAGCTCGCCGTGGGACCGCGCGCGGACGCAGCTGCAGTTCGGCGGGTGGCTGCGCAGGCGACGCCAGGCCGCGAAGGCGAGGCCGCACCTCAAGGCCGCCAAGGAGGCGTTCGAGGCGTTCGGCGCGAAGGACTGGGCGGAGCGGGCCGCGGAAGAGCTGCGGGCGTCCGGCGAGTCGCGCAACGGCAACGGCGAACTGACCAAGCACGAACTGACCATCGCGCGTATGGCGGCCGACGGGCTGACCAACAAGGAGATCGGTGAACGGCTGCACCTGTCGCATCGCACCGTGAGCACGCATCTGCACCGGATCTTCCCCAAACTCGGCGTCACCGCCCGCGCGGAACTCGACGCGGCCCTCATGACGTACGGCAACACCGTCACCTGACGCTCGCGAGCACCGGCCCGCGCTCCCTAGCGTCGAGGCCATGATCAGCAGGCGGCAGTTCTCCCAGGCACTGGCGGTGGCCGGCGTGGCGGCACCCCTCCTCACGCCCACCGCGCACGCGTCGGTCCCCGCGTGGGGCGCGACCAAGCAGGTCAGGGCCGGGCTGCTGGACATCGGCTACGCCGAGCTGGGCCCGAAGACCGGACCGGTGACGATCCTGCTGCACGGCTGGCCGTACGACATCCACAGCTACGCCGACGTCGCACCCGCGCTCGCCGCCCAAGGCCACCGCGTCCTCGTCCCGTACCTGCGCGGCTACGGCACCACGCGGTTCCTGCACGCGCACACCCGGCGCAACGGCCAGCAGTCGGCACTCGCCGCGGACGTCATCGCGTTCATGGACGCCCTGAACGTCCGCCAGGCGACGGTCGCGGGCTTCGACTGGGGCGCGCGGACGGCCTGCATCACCGCCGCGCTGTGGCCGGAACGCGTGAAGGCGCTCGTGTCGGTGAGCGGCTACCTGGTCGTGAACCTCCAGCAGAACCAGGAACCGCTGACGCCCCAAGCGGAACTGGGCTGGTGGTACCAGTACTACTTCGCGACGGACCGCGGTGTGCAGGGCTACACGCAGAACTCCTACGAGTTCAACAAGCTCATCTGGAAGCTCGCCTCGCCGCAGTGGAACTTCGACGAGGCGACCTACGCCCGGAGTGCCACCGCGTGGAAGAACCCCGACCACGTCGCGATCGTCATCCACAACTACCGGTGGCGCCTGCAGCTCGCGGAAGGCGAGCACCGCTACGACGGGCTCGAGAGCCGGCTCGCCCGCAAGCCCGTCATCAGCGTCCCGGCGATCACGATCGGCAGCGACTTCGACGGGCCGAACAAGGACGGCGCGGCCTACCGCAAGCAGTTCGGCGGTCGCTACGAGCACCGCGTCCTCGACGGCATCGGGCACAACGTCCCGCAGGAGGCGCCGGACGCGTTCACCCGCGCGGTGCTCGACGCGAGCCGCTAGACCGCGGGCGGCGTCAGGATTCCCCCGGCGGCCGTGCGGATGCGCAGCGACGAAGCCCTCACGTCCCGCACGATCCGCTCGACGTCGTACCCGACCAGCCGCCCGCCCCGCTTCACGATCCGGCCGTCGGAGAACACGGTGTCAACGTTGGCAGGGGTCGCCGCCTGCACCAGCGTGGTTTCGAACAACCCGCCCGGCGCGAGGTTGACATCGTTGGCGCGCACCAGGACGACGTCCGCCCGTTTGCCGACCGTGAGCGACCCGGTGACGTCGCCGAGACCGAGCGCGCGGGCGCCGTTCAGCGTCGCCATCGTCAGGACGTCGCGGAACCCGATCTCCGGCAGACCCGCGGTGGGCGTGCCCTGCCAGGGGACTCCGGTGGTCCAGGCGACGCGCATCGCCTCGAACATGTCCGACGGCGCGATCGACGTGGCGTCCGACGACAGCGACACCGCCACACCGGCCCGGCGGAAGCGCAGCAGCGCGTCGCGCGGGTCGCCCGCGGCGCCGAGCCGGAACTCCGAGTGCGGCGACCAGCTCAACGGCGTGCCGGTGCGGGCCATGACCTCCATGTCGCTGTCCAGCGCCGTGACGTAGTGCGTCAGCAACGTCTTCGGACCCAGCCAGCCGCGCCGCTCGTAGTCCGCCGCGTCCACGATCCGCGGCGGCGACTGGCCCGCGTGGATCGCGATCGGCAGGTCGCGCCGCACGGCCGCGTCCATGTCGGCGAAGAACGCCGGCTCGTCGCTCTGGGACAACCCGCGCACGCAGACACCGAGGTGCACCAGTCCGTCGAACGCGCTGCCGCGGGAGAAGTACCGCTGCCGCACGCTGTCGATGCCGGTGAAGTCCATCGGCACGTCACGCGGCATCTGGTCCACGTGCCCGTAAGAGAACCGTGCGCGCAGCAACCCGTCGCGGTGCGCGCGCAATTCGGCTTCCGCGTGCGCGAGGGAGCGGGTGTTGTTGGACCAGTTGTGGACGGTCGTCACGCCCGCGTTCGCCAGGTCGGCGAGCCCGAGCAGCACGCTGCGGTAGACGTCCTGCGGGTCGTACAACGTGGACGTGGCGCGCTTCGCCGCGAAGTACGGGAACCCGTCCGCCACGAAGTTGCGGCCCAGCGCGCTCCACATGTGGAAGTGGGTGTTGACGAAGCCGGGCATGACGATCATGCCGGTCGCGTCGACGACCTGGGCGCCGCGCGCGGTCAGGCCGGGACCGATGCCGGCGATCTCGCCGTCGTCGACCAGGACGTCCGCACGCGGCAGCACGCCGAGCTTCTCGTCCACGGTGACGACGGCGCCGCCCCGGATCAGGTAGCGGCGGCGGGACGTGTCGGCGGAGGCGGGAACGGTGGTGGTGGCCGAGACCGCGAGGGCGGCACCGACGGATTTCGCCAGTGTCCTTCGGTTGATCATGCGAGTCCTCCAGGAGCGGGGAGAACCTGCATGCTCGCTCACGTGTCCCGCCCTGTCACCGAGGCGCAGGACCGGCTGCGCCGCTCGGCTCAGCGCGCCTGGTCGAGTGGACGCAGGTACTTCAGCGGATCCGCCGTGAGGGCGTCGATCTGCGGCCTCAGCGCCGCCAGCCGGGCGGACTCGCTGGTCTGGCGCCGCGTGATCTCGTCGACGTTGGACGCCTGCACCACCAGCCCCGGTGCGACGAACCAGCCCTCCGGCAGCTTGCGGCCGCTCTTGGCGTGCTGGGCGAGCATCCACCCGGCCACCGCGCCCTTGAGGAAGTGCTCGGCGGAGATCGTCGCGAACAGGTGCCCCTCCTTGACGCCCTGCAACGCCAACGGGTCGATGCTGAACGACGCCGCCAGCCACTTCCCGTTCTTCGCCGCGTGCACGGCGGCGAGGTTGACCGCGTCGACGTCCCCCGCGCCCAGCAACGCGAGCGCGCCGGGGTTCGCGTCGGCGATCCGCTGCCACGTCGCGAGGTTCGTCGTGGCGTCGCGGCCGGTGTCGAGCGGGCCGAGCACCTGCGCCTTCGGCATCCGTTCGAGCAACCGCGACCGCATCCCCAGCACCCGCTGGTCCAGCGCCGGCATCGCGGGGGAGTTGCTGCCGATCACGATCGTGCCGGTGGCGTCCGGGGACAACCGGTCGGCCGTCGCGTCCGCGAGCGTCCTGCCCAGGTCGAAGCCGTCGTTCTCGATCATGAACTTGACCCCGGTGCCCGGCGCGACCTGACCGCCCGCGACCGCCATGACCGGGATGCCCTGCTCGACCACCCGCGCCATCGGCTCGGCCACGATCTCCGGCGCCACCGCCGACACCCCGATGCCGCCCTTGGCGCGCGTCGCGAGGTCCTGGAGCAGCTCGACCTGCTTGAGTCCGTCGTGCGTGTCCGGACCGGTCAGCTCGACCTTGACGCTGCCCGCGATCTCGGCGCCCGCGCGGAAGCCGTCGCTCATCTCGCGGGAGAAGTCGCGGCTGTTGTTCTGCGCCAGGAACCCGATTGTGGGCGGGTCATCGGACGTCTGCTCGCCGCCGCATCCGCTCACCCCCGTCACCGCGAGCAAAACCGCAGGCAGGACGACACGGACAGCGCGAACCACGGGAAAGCCCAATCAGTTGACCGCCGGAAAGCCGTCAAGGCTAGTGCACACGCCGAACCGCCGTGTCGGCTTGCGTGCAATCCTTTGGCTGCGTACCAATAGCTACTTCGCCGGAAAGCGATGTCCACGTGAGGCACCGATAGATGCTCTCCAACTGGGTCGAGGCCCGCACCACCGCGCACACGACCGTCATCAGCCTGACGATCGGTCTGGCCGCGCTGGCGGGGCTCGCGCTGTGGACGAGTCTGAGCATGCAGCGCGCCACGACGCACCTGCACGAGCTCAACGAGATCAGCGACCGCTGGGGTCTCGTGGTCCAGAACGTCGACGTGGCTGACCACGCGCTCGTCGACTACCTCCGCTCCGGCACCCCCGTCATGCGCAGACCCGTCTCGAACGCCGCCGGTGCCGCGGGCGACAGCCTGCGCTGGCTCCGGGACCGCGGCGGGCCCGCCGACGTGCGCGCCGCCACGATCGTCGGCGACCTCTACGGCGACTACTCGTCGCTGCTGCGCGAGACCGTCGCGGCCGGCGACCGCGGCGACACCACCGGCGCGTTCCAGAAGGCCGACCAGGCCGAGCTGACGCTGGTGTCGTTGCGCAAGCAGCTATCCACGGTCGTGCAGATCAAGCGCCTGGAGACCACCGACTACCTGCGTGCCGCGGAGGCGCAGAACGGCAGGCTCCGGCTCGCCGCCCTCATCGCGTTCGCCGTCGACCTCGGCCTGGTCGCGCTGTGCGGCGTGGTGCTGATCGGCCACCGCCGCAAGATCCTGCGCCAGGCCGCCAGGAGCGAGCACGAGGCGATGCACGACGCGCTGACCGGGCTCGCCAACCGCACGCTGCTCGTCCACCACGCCCAGCAGGCCATCGAGCGCTCCGACCGCACCGGCGACCCGCTCGGCCTGTTCCTGATCGACCTCAACCGCTTCAAGCCGATCAACGACACCCTCGGCCACGCGTTCGGCGACCGGCTGCTCCAGCACGTCGCCAACCGGCTGACCACGGCCGTCCGCGACGTCGACACGGTGGCGCGGCTGGGCGGCGACGAGTTCGCGGTCCTGCTGCCGTCGGTGCTCTCACCGGCGAACGCCCTCGTCGTCGCCGACCGCGTGCACCTGGCCCTGCGGGAGTCCGTGGACCTGGACGGCCTGTCGGTCGACGTCGGGTGCAGCATCGGCGTCGCCATGTACCCGGCCGACTCGGCGGACGTCCACGACCTGCTCAAGCACGCCGACATCGCCATGTACGCGGCCAAGCGCGCCCGCATCGGCACGTCCGTCTTCGCGCCGGGCGACGACCACAGCGCCGCCCAGCTCACGGTGATCAGCGACCTGCGCCGCGCCCTCGACCAGCAGGAGCTGGTGCTGCACTACCAGCCCAAGGCCGACGCGAGCACCGGCGAGGTCAACGGCGCCGAGGTCCTGTGCCGCTGGGAGCACCCGCGCCTGGGCCTGCTCGGCCCCGACCGGTTCATCCCGGCCGCCGAGGAGACCGGCCTGATCGAGCCGCTCACGCGGTACGTGCTCGACCACGCCCTCGCGCAGTGCCACACCTGGCACGACGCGGGCTGGGACGTGCCGGTCTCGGTCAACGTCGGCGCCCAGTGCCTGCACGACCCGACCTTCCCCGACCAGGTCGCCGACGCGCTGAAGCTGCACGGCCGCCCGCCCGGCGTGCTGACGCTGGAGATCACCGAGAGCGCGATCATCGCCGACCCCATCCGGGCGAGCGACGTGCTGACCCGTCTGCGGGAGCTGGGGGTCCGGCTGTCGATCGACGACTTCGGCACCGGCTACTCGTCCATCGCCTACCTGCGCACGATGCCCGTGCACGAGATGAAGATCGACCGCTCGTTCACGACCAACATGCGCACGGACGCGTCCAGCGGCGCGATCACCCGCTCGTTGCTCGGCCTCGCGCACAACCTGGAGCTGGAGGTCGTGGCCGAGGGCGTCGAGGACGAGGAGACGTGGAACGTCCTCGCCGCCCTGGGCTGCGACATCGTGCAGGGCTACTGCCTGAGCAGACCGCTGCCGGCCGACGACTTCGCGGCGTGGCTGCGCGACCGGACGCTGAACGAGCTGGCCGCGCCCGCGCCGTGACTACTTCCGGACGGCCAGCCGGTAGGCGGCCGCGCCGATCAGCTCCAGCGACACCTGCAACCGCTCCGGGCTGATGTTGTCGCGGATCGTGTCCTCCGGCGTGTGGTAGATCGGCTCCAGCTGGGCGGGCCCGCCCTCGCCGCGCCAGCTGAAGTTCGCCGCCGCGACGCCCTTCTCGTGGAACGGCACGTGGTCGCTCGACCCGCGCGTCACCGGTCCGTGCACCCGCGGGTCATACCCGAGCCGTTGCGCCGCGGCGCGGACTCCGGCAGTGGTCGCGTTGTCCGCGCCGTCGACGGAAAGCAGCCAGTACGCCGTGGCCGGGTCGTGGCTGGTGGCGACCATGTCATTCTGGAACACGCCCTTGATCCGCGCGATCTCCTCCAGCGCGAGCTGCGACACGTAATGCCGTGACCCGAGCAGACCCTGCTCCTCCGAGCCCCACAGCGCGAACCGCAGCGCCTGGTGGGTGGGCAGGTGGCGCAGCACGCGCGCGAGCTCCAGGCACAGCACGGTTCCGCTGCCGTCGTCGTTGGCGCCCGGCGAGCCGGGCACGCTGTCGTAGTGCGCGGTCACCATCACGACCCCGTTGTCCCGCCGGGGGAACGTCGCCGGGCGGTCCGCGATCACGTTGTAGGACGTGAGGTTCGGGTGGTGCGTCGTGGTGATCGTCAGCTCGCCGGAGCCCCTGGCGCGCAGCTGTTCGGTGTGCACCTGCGCGAGGCCGATGACCGGGACGGCGACGTCGCGGTCGAGGGTGGGGGAGTAGGCGCCGGACTTGCTCGCGGTCGCGGAGATCCGGCCGAGGACGACGGCCACCGCGCCGCGTTCGACCGCCGCGAACGTCGGCGCGGACCCGGCGGGGGCGTTGACGTAGAACGCGATCTTGCCGGTGAGGTCCGGCAGCTCGCCGTCGACGACCTCGACGAACGGCGCCGTGACCGTGACACCCAGGGTGCCGAACCGCGAGGCGCCGGCCTGCCAGCGGCCGTCGATCTCGGCGAGGTACTTGTCCGGCACGGTGAACGGCTGCGTCGTCACCTGGTAGCGCAACGACTTCAGCTCCCGCACGAGGTAGTCGCGGGCGCGGTGTTCCGACTCGGTGCCGCCGATGCGCGGCCCGATCCGGTCGCTCAGGACCTTGAGGTGCTCCAGTGCGTTGCGAGCCCTGACCCGTGCCACCACGGGGAAGTCGCCGAGGTCGAGGTCGGGCAGATGTGCGGCGCCCGGCCGCTGCTCCGTCGCCGCGAGCGCGCTCACCGGGTTGGCCACCACGGCGGCGAGTCCCGCGGCGGCGGCGAGGAAGTCACGTCTGCGCATGTCGGTTCCCCCGTCGGAAGATGTGCAGGCGTTTCCGAACGTAGGCAGCCGCGCGGAGGCGCGACAAGCGACTAGTGGCTGGCTTTCGCCGCCGCGTGGTCGAGCACGAGGTCCTCGACCTGGCGGCGTGCGTCCGAACGGGCCTTGTGCACGCACGCCATCAGGTGCGCCGCGAGGACGTCCGGGTCGAGGTCGCGCACGGCGGGGTCCAGCGTGATGCCGGTCGTGACGCCGTTCGAGTCGACCGAGACGCGGACACCGCCGCGCTTCGCCTCGCCGCTCACCGCCGCGAGCAGCCCGACGAGGTCGCGGTAGCGGCGCTCCTCGCGTTCGGCGGCGACGTCGCGGCGCTCCTCCCACCACTCGATCCGGCGGCGCAGCAACGCCAGGACGGACGCGGGGTCGGCGACCGGGACGGTCCACGAACCGGACGCGGTGTGCAGCACGATCGCGTTCGCCTGCGCCGTCACGCGCCGGATGCGCACGAATGACACCCCGGCGTCGACCCGGGAACCGCCTCGCGTGGTCCAGTCGATCCGGTCGATGCCGATCACGACGCGGGACCCGTCGCCCGCCACCACGAGCGGGAACGCCGTCGACCCGAGCTCCAGCACGGGCGTCGCGAGCAGCGACCGGTGGGCCATCCTGGCGAGCGCGCTCGCCGAACCCGCGCCGAGCACCCCGGCCGCGCACAACGCCTTCACCGCGATGGCCGCGCCGGGGCTGAGCCGCAGCGCGATGCCCGAACCGGGCAGCACGCCGAGCACGAGCTGCGCGCCGGTCATCAGGGTGGTCGCGGGCAGCCACGAGTGCGGGTCGCTCAACCCGTTGCGGCGCAACCAGGACAGCAACGCCCACGCGCACGCGGCCGCCGCGACGGCCGGGATCGCCGACCACCACGGCATGATCCGCTGGCCCGCGGACGTCATCCCGGCGAGCACGACGCAGACGATTCCGATCGCGACCGGCAGCACGCCGGCGGAGAGCAGCAGCAACGTCCGGGTGCGGCGCCACCGCGCGGCCAGCGCGTGCACGACCTGGGGATCGTTGATCAGGGGGATGGACCGGGGAATCAGTGTCATCAACGCGCACCCCTAGTCAGCTCTCCGCCGCCACCGCGTGTGACGTGCGGGCCGACCAGACTTCCCGGCTCACCTGGCCGTTAATATGCCGCAAATGTCCAGATCACGCAACTGTCCACAGTGGATCAGAGTGGGAAAACCATGCGGCACAACGCCCTCGGGTGGGGTTGGATGTCGCGATGATCACCTACGACACCGATGTCAGCGGCCTCACCGAGGACGACCTCGCGGGCTTCTTCGTCGGCTGGCCCACGCCGCCGTCCCCCGCGCAACACCTCGCCGTGCTGCGCGGCAGCTACCGCGTGGTGGTCGCGCGCTCGGACGGCGCGGTCGCCGGGTTCGTGAACCTGATCAGCGACGGCGTGCTGACGGGGTTCGTGCCGTGGCTGGAGGTGCGGCCGGAGTTCCAGGGGCGGGGCATCGGCTCCGAGCTGGTGCGCCGCGTCCTCGCCGAGGGCGCGCACCTCTACTCGGTCGACCTGACGTGCGACGACGAGCTGCGGCCGTTCTACGAACGGCTCGGTCTGGTCGCGCTGACCGGCATGGGTGTGCGCCACCGCGGCGTGCTGAAGGTCTAAGCACCTTGCCAGAAGTTGTGTCTGTAACTCGCGGAAGTTGACCTTGCCGCGAACGTAAAGAGCCCCGTCGGGTTGGATTCGGTTACCACACAGAATCGACCCGACGAGGCCTCCACCAGTATGCGCCCCGCGCATGTCTACGCCGATCTGACCCCTGCCCAGCACCTCGAGCTGATCACCGCACTGCACGGACCCTGGCGAGTCGCCGCCCGCATCGTCA
>NZ_DASVFL010000150.1:0-17951 GCF_036380075.1 Lentzea sp.
GCGACGTGCTCGACCTGGTCGTGGGCTGGCCGCTCGCCGGACTCGACGACGTGCGGATCTCTCTCAGCCTGACGTGAGGGTCAACGCAGGACGAACACGCGCAGCAGACCCCACAGCGCGGTCAGCAGGAGGGTGAGTCCCGCCAGGCGCAGCGTCAACGACCTGAGGTCGCGCTGCCGCCGGAGCCGCGCCGGCGCGCGGGTGTCGTCCAGGTGCGCGAAGACGGGCGCGAGGTGGTGCAGCAGAGCCGTTTCGAGGCTGGTGGCGCGGTCGATCGTGAGCGGGACCAGCTCCGGAGTCCAGTCCTCGCCGAAGTGCAGCGCCGCCCTGATCCCGTGCCCGTCCGGCAGCGGCGGGAGGTCGGGCAGCGGGTCCGGGAACAGGTCGGCGACACCGGAGCGGAAGTGGTCGTACTCCCAGTTCGTCAGCGGCAGCAGCACCACGACCCGGCGCGGGTCGACCGTCGCCAAGACCTGGTCGAGCTCCCACCGCAGCCCGTCACCCCGCCCCGCGCCGACGAGCACGAGCCGAGCGCGGCCGAGGAGCTCGCTCACGATCCGCTGCCAGTCGTCGCCGGCGTAGACGCGCGGCGCCCCGGCCGGCGGCAGGGCCTCCCCTGGCCGCCCGACCGCCACCAGCGGCCCGATCGGCGCGAAGGCGCGGGCGAGCCGTTCCTCCTCGGTGCGGAAGTAGTCCATGGCGGTCTCGCCGGTGCGCGCCAGCACGTCGTCGACCAGGAACGAACGCAGGTAGAGCACGGGCGGCCGCGGATCCGCCCGCAGCGCCGACCAGCCGTCCGCGGAGATGGTGCGCTTGAAGCCGACCCAGCACCTCACGACGACGTGCCTGCCGATGGGTTGGCTGACCAGCTGCGCCGCGACGAGGCCGGCGAAGTAGAGGACGCCGCCGCCCAGCCGGTCGGCTGTGAGGGCTATCGCCACGACCACCGCGACGATGAGCAGGCAGCCGGCCGCGGCGCCGCAGAAGTAGGCGGCGGCGCGCAGCTTCGACCCGCGCCGCGCCGGTTCCGAGCCTCTGGTCACGTCCGCTCCCCTGGCTCAGTCGAGGCAGCGCAACCAGATCACGCGCGGCCCGCCGGGGCTGTCTTCACCGGGCTCCACGTCCACAACGCCGATCTGCACGCGGGTTCGCACGGCGGGATTGGTGCCGACGCAGGTGGGCCCGTCCCCACCGTCGTGCCACATTCCATCCCGCCCGGCCCACCACGCGCCGGCGATGACGTAGCCGGTTCCGGCGCGGGTGTCGTCGCTGTCGTGCAACGCGATCGCCACTCCGCTGCCGTTCGGCATCGCCCAGCCCTCGACGACGTCGGGAGTCGCCGAGTGCCGCGTGACGTACCCCCAGACCCCGAGCGCGGCCGCGGCTGCGACGCCCACTGCTAACGGCGCGGCGAACCGCCTCGATTCCATGGTTGTTTCATACAGCACACGGCCTTCCCGGCGGGCCGAAGTGCGTGAGGGAGGCGTGCGTGGAGTCCGTCACCAGCGGCAACGAGTCCGTGCTGGGCAGGCTGCTCGAAGAGATCTCGTGGGAGGGCTCGACGGTCCGCCGCTACCGCGACGGCGGTCAGGGCCTCGAGAACGTGCTGACCGCCGAGGTGGTCACGGCGCTGGACTTCCTGCCGCGCCAGGCCTTCCTGGGCGCGGTGCTGGACCGGGCCCACGGCGCGGACGAGGCGCGGCGGCTGCTGTCGGGCGAGGTCGAGGACGCGGAGCTGACGTTCCTGCCGGAGGAGATCACGCTGAACCCGGACCGGCGGGCCCGCGGTGAGCGGCTGATCGTGCAGCCCGACGCGTTCGTCATCACGCCGTCCTGCGCCGCGCTCGTGGAGGCGAAGAGGATCCGGAGCAGCAGCTTCCAGCCTCAGCAGCTGGCCCGCGAGTACCTGGCGGTCACGCGGGGAGCGAACGGCCGCAAGCCGCTGCTGTTGGTGGTGCTGGGAACGCCACCGCCGGTGCTCCTCGCCGGAGAGGGGCGGATGACGGTCCACGACGCCGTCGCGCGGCATCTCCCCGTGGTGCACGGTCTGGCGAGTGCTCACCCGGTGCCGTTGGACGACCTGACCGCGCGCATCGACGAGGTCTGCGCCTGGATCACCTGGGCAGAGCTCGTCGACGTCGTGGTGGAGCAGCAGGGGCGCCTCGCCGTGGCCGACCCGTCGGTCGCCGCCTCGATCGGGCGGCTCGTCGCGTCGGTCGTGCGGTCGGTGGCGCGGCACTCCTGACCGCGAGGTCAGACCAGGGTGTTGTCCACGAAGCACCAGCGCCAGGTCTCCCCCGGCTCGAACGAGCGGATGACCGGGTGGCTCTCGGCGGCGGCGTGCTTCGAGGCGTGCTTGGCGGGCGAGGAGTCGCAGCAGGCGACCTTGCCGCAGTCCAGGCACAGGCGCAGGTGCACCCACCTGCCGCCGGAGGCCAGGCAGTCCTCGCACCCCTCGGTCGTGCTGGGTGCCGGTTCGGGGCCCAGCTCGGCGACGTGTTCACAGGTGGTGGTGGTCACGGCCAGACGGTACCTCGCCCGCGACTTTCCACAAGTCCGGGTGTTTGACTAGACGCATGACGACTGCCGGTCGCGTCGCGCGGCCTTCGATTCTCACGGTGGACGACGACCCGGCCGTGTCGCGGTCGGTGGCGCGCGACCTGCGCCGGAAGTACGGCGAGCAGTACCGGATCGTGCGGGCCGAGTCCGGGCCCCAGGCGCTGGAGGCCCTGCACGAGATCAAGCTGCGCGGCGAGGAGGTCGCGGCGCTGCTCGCGGACTACCGGATGCCGCAGATGAGCGGCATCGAGTTCCTCGAACAGGCCATGGACGTGTTCCCGCAGGCCAGACGGGTGCTGCTGACGGCGTACGCGGACACCGAGGCCGCGATCCAGGCGATCAACGTCGTGGACCTCGACCACTACCTGCTCAAGCCGTGGGACCCGCCGGAGCAGAACCTCTACCCGGTGCTCGACGAGCAGCTGCGGGCCTGGGCCGTGAGCGACCGGCAGCCGCCGCAACGGGTGCGCGTCGTCGGGCACCGCTGGTCGCCGCGGTCCTACGAGGTGCGGGACTTCCTGGCGCGCAACAGCGTTCCGTTCCGCTGGCACGCGCTGGACGAGCCCGAGGCGCAGTGCCTGCTCACCGCGGCGCACCAGGACGGCACGACCCTGCCCGTCGTGGTCACGGCCACCGGCAAGGCGCTCGTCGACCCGACGGACGCGGAGCTCGCCGCCGAGGTCGGCCTGAGCACGCAGCCGTCGGCCGAGTTCTACGACCTGATCGTCGTCGGCGGCGGGCCCGCGGGGCTCGGCGCCGCGGTGTACGGGGGTTCCGAGGGGCTGCGGACCGTCCTGGTGGAACGGATCGCGACCGGCGGCCAGGCCGGCACGAGCAGCCGCATCGAGAACTACCTGGGCTTCCCCGACGGCGTGTCCGGCGGGCAGCTCACCGAACGGGCCCGCAGGCAGGCGGTCAAGTTCGGCGTCGAGCTGCTCACCACGCGCGACGTCGTCGCCCTCGAACGCCGCGGGGCCGCGCGCGTCGTGCGGTTCGGCGACGGCACCGAGCTCGCCGCCCACACCGTCATCCTCGCGACCGGCGTCTCGTACCGGCTGCTCGACGCGACCGGTCTCGGCGAGCTGACCGGGCGGGGCGTCTACTACGGCGCCTCGACGACCGAGGGCCCGAACTGCGCCGGGCAGGACGTCTACCTGGTCGGCGGCGCGAACTCCGCGGGTCAGGCGGCCGTCTACTTCTCCGGGCACGCGCGCAAGGTCGTGATCCTGGTGCGGGGCGACTCGCTGGAGCAGTCGATGTCGCGGTACCTGATCGACCAGCTGGACGCGATCCCGAACGTCGAGGTCCGCACGCACACCGAGGTCTGCGGCGGCACGGGCGACGACCACCTGGAGACGCTGACGTTGCTGCACAACAAGACCGGCGAGACGACGACCGTGCCGGCGAGCTGGCTGTTCGCGTTCATCGGCGCCGCCCCGCGCACGGACTGGCTGGACGGCACCCTGGAGCGCGACGACCGCGGCTTCCTCCTGGCGGGACCCGACCTCGGCGGCACGCCGCCCGGCTGGGACCTCGAACGGGCGCCGTACCACCTGGAGACGAACGTGCCGGGCGTGTTCGTGGCGGGTGACGTCCGTGCCGAGTCGGTGAAGCGCGTCGCGTCCGCCGTCGGCGAGGGCGCCATGGCCGTCACCCTGGTCCACCGCTACCTGGCGAGGTCGTGATGCCCAAGCTCACCGCAGCCGAGCTGCGCGGACTGTTCCTGTTCGAGAAGCTCGACGAGGCCCAGCTGGGGTGGCTGGCGGAGCACGGGCAGGTCGAGACGCGGGAGGCCGGCACGCCGGTGCTCACCGAGGGCGAGCCGGCGACGTGCTTCTTCGTGCTGCTGGAGGGAACGGTCGCGCTCTGCCGCACCATCGGCGGCCAGCGCGTCGAGGTGAGCCGCAGCGAGATGCGCGGCTCGTACTTCGGGGCCACCCAGGCCTACCTGGAGCTGGACCAGGCGTCCTACCAGATGACCGTCGAGTCGATCACCGCCACGTCGATGCTCCAGTTCGACGCGGACGAGTTCGGGCCGATGATCCGCACGTGGTTCCCGATGGCCATGCACCTGCTGGAGGGCCTGTTCTGGGGCATGCGCAACACGCAGGCGACGGTGGGCCAGCACGAACGGCTCACCGCCCTCGGCGCGCTGTCCGCGGGCCTCACCCACGAGCTCAACAACCCCGCCGCGGCCGCCGTGCGGGCGACCGCGGCGCTGCGCGAACGGGTCGCGGGCATGCGGCACAAGCTCGCCATGCTCGCGCAGGGGGCGATCGACCCCGCCGAGCTGCCCGCGCTGGTCAAGCTCCAGGAGAAGGCGGTCGAACGGGTCGCCAAGGCGCCGAAGCTCAGTCCGCTGGAGGCCAGCGACGCCGAGGACGAGGTGGCCGACTGGCTCGACGACCACGGCATCACCGGCGGCTGGGACGTCGCGCCCGTCCTGGTCGCGGCCGGGCTGGACGTCGAGTGGCTGGAGAGCTCGCTGACCGCGTGCCCCGCGGCCATCACCGGCTCCGCCGTGCACTGGCTCAGGTACACGGTCGAGACCGAGATGCTGATGAACGAGATCGAGGACGCCACCACGCGGGTGTCCACCCTGGTCGGTGCCGCGAAGCAGTACTCGCAGATGGACCGCGCGCCGTTCCAGGTGGTCGACGTGCACGAGCTGCTCGACTCCACCCTGGTCATGTTCGGCGGGAAGCTCGGGGACGTGCGGCTGGTCAAGGACTACGACCGCACGCTCCCCCACGTCCCGGCGTTCGCCGGCGAGCTCAACCAGGTGTGGACGAACATGATCGACAACGCGCTGAGCGCGATGGGCGGCTCCGGGACGCTGACCGTGCGGACGTTCCGGCAGGACCGGCACCTCGTCGTGGAGATCGGCGACACCGGCCCCGGCATCCCGGCCGGGGTGAAGAGCCGGATCTTCGAACCGTTCTTCACCACCAAGCCGGTCGGCGAGGGCACGGGGCTCGGGCTGGAGATCTCGTGGCGGATCGTGGTCAACAAGCACCACGGCGCGATCCGGGTGGAGTCAGAGCCGGGCGACACCCGGTTCCAGGTCCTCCTGCCCCTGGAGGCGACCGGGCGGTGACCCCCGAAGGGCGGGCGTCTTCGGTTACGTTGACAGCAGGCCAAGAAGGGAACCCATGTGTCGTCATTGCGAGCAGGACTCATCAGAAGCCACAAAGGCAAGAAGATCGTTGTCCTGAAGGCCGGCCTGACCACCCACGGCGACAACGCGGTCATGATCGCTCCGCTCAGCTCGACCATGCCCTCTGGTGCCAGTGCCTACGTGGAAGTGGCCACCATTTGGGCCTGCTACAGGGTTCTGGTCGGCAGGGCACAAGTGGTCAAAGCCGCAGAAATCTGCGCCACCTGGTGCGGCCCGCAAGAACTCAGGCCAGGCGCGCTCGCCGCCGTCCTGCAGATGGCTCGGGCAGTCGTCTTCACGAGGGCAGTGCGTCCGCCCCGGACCGCGACACGGCCGGGACGGCGGCGGGCGGTGACTTCTGGACCACCTCCTCGGCCCCGCACCACCCTGTGGTCCGCAGCCACGCCTCGAAGCTGAGCAGACCGGGGTGCAGGGCGCGCAACGCGGGCAGGTCGCGTTCGCGGCCCACGACGTCGTGCGTCTGGAAGAACTCGAACATGGCCGCGAAGTCGTGGCCGAGGTCGCCCATGCCCGACCGCACGGCGTCCAGTGGGACCGGGACGTAGGCCGCCGCCCGGCCGGTCACGCGTTCGAACGTGGCCGCGATCTGGTCGCCGGTCAGGCTGTCCGCCGCGACGGCGAGGTCGCGGGCGCCCCAGGCTTGCCAGTTCTCGAAGGCGTGCACGGCGAACCACGCGATGTCGTCGAGGGCGATCAGCGGGTACGAGCCGCTGCCGAGCGGGATCGCGAACACCAGGCCCTCCCGTCCGTCGGGGAGGGTGCCGGGGCGGGGTGCGAGGCCCGCCTGGAAGTTCTCGAAGTACGGCGCGGTGGTCAGCACCGAGACGTGGTTCGTGTACCAGCCGTCGGAGTCCTTGCGCATCATCTCGTCCGCGCGGCGCAGGCCGATCGCCGCCGCGACCGAGGCCTTGCTGTCGTAGTGCGGCACCGGGAGGCGGCCGCCGGTCAGGGAGACGGCGTGGTCCAGCGAGGACCAGATGAACCGGTCCACACCGGCCTCCCGAGCCGCCTCCAGCAGGCGCAGGCCCTGGTCGTGCTCGGCCTGCACGGAACCGGACGAGAAGAAGTCGGTGTTGCAGAAGACGCGCTCAGCCGACTCCATGGCGGACCGGACGGACGTGTCGTCGCCGACGTCGCCCTGCAGCAGGCGCACCCGGCCGGTGGCGAGCAGGGCTTCCGCGGCTCGCGAGGACGGGTCGCGGGTCAGGACGCGGACGGTGTCGCCGGTGGCGGCGAGCAGCGCCGCCACCACCCGGCTGCCCATCGCGCCGGTACCGCCGATGACCAGGACTTCCCTCATCGACTTCGCTCCTCAGCGTCGGTGTGTCGAGGAAGTCCATGATCGTCAGCGGCGACAGCGTGCGGAATTGGCTCACGAGACAACGAACGATACTTTCGGGCCATGGTTCATCGCGTCGCCGTCCTGGCCCTCGACGGCGTGAAGCCGTTCGACCTCGGGATCCCCGCCCAGATCTTCGGCAACGCCGTCGACTCCTCCGGCGCGCACCTGTACGAGGTGCTGACGTGCTCGCTCGGCGGACGGCCGGTCGTGACCAACGCCGACTTCAGCCTCTCCGTCGCCCACGACGAGTCGGTGCTGGCCACCGCGGACACCGTGGTGGTCGCGCCGCAGGACGTCACCCGCGGCGTCCCCGACCCGGCCGCGGCCGGCGCGGTGCTCGCGCGCCTCGCTCCCACGACCCGGATCGTCAGCCTGTGCACGTCGGCGTTCGTCCTCGCCGCGGCCGGGCTGCTCGACGGGCAGCGCGCGACGACGCACTGGGGCATGTGCGCCGAGCTGGCCCGGCGGTTCCCGCGGGTCGAGGTCGACGAGAACGTGCTGTTCGTCGACAACGGGCGGATCCTGACCTCGGCGGGCGTGGCCGCCGGGATCGACCTGTGCCTGCACCTCCTGCGCCGCGACCACGGCGCGGCGGTGGCCAACGCGACCGCGCGCCGTTGCGTGGTCGCACCGTGGCGGGAGGGCGGGCAGGCGCAGTTCATCGAGCAGCCGGTGCCGGCGGACGACGGCGCGTCGACGTCGGCGACCCGCGCGTGGGCGCTGGAGAGGCTGGCCGACCCGCTGACGCTCGCCGACCTGGCGCGGCACGCGAACATGAGCGTGCGGACCTTCACCCGGCGGTTCCGGGCCGAGGTCGGCCTGAGCCCGCACGAGTGGGTGGTGCACCGGCGGCTGGACCACGCCCGGCACCTGCTGGAGACGACGAGCCTGCCGGTCGGCGAGGTGGCCGGCGCGGCGGGGTTCGCCGACCCGCTGGTGCTGCGAAGGCACCTGCGGACCACCGTGGGGCTGACGCCGAACGCCTACCGCCGGTCCTACTCGGCCGTGCGCTGACGGTCAGACCTGGGCGTAGCCGCCGTCGACGAACAGCTCGGCGCCGTTGACGAAGCTGGAGGCGTCGGAGGCGAGGAAGAGGGCCGCCGCGGCGATCTCGTCCGGGGCGCCGACCCTGCCCAGCGGCACGCCGGTCGCCAGCTGGTCGAGGAACGCGGAGCGCTGGTCGTCCTCCACGAGACCGACGAGTCCCGGCGTCTCCGTCGGGCCGGGGCTGAGCACGTTGACCCGGAAGCCCCGCGCCTTCGAGGCGAGCGTCCAGCTGCGGACGAGGTTGCGCACCGCCGCCTTGGTGGCGCCGTAGACCTCCAGGCCGGGGTCGGGCTTGACCGAGGTCGTCGAGCCCGTGACGATCACCGACGCCCCGCGCGACAGCAACGGCAGCGCCTTCTGCAGACCGAACAGCACGCCCTTCACGTTCGAGGCGAACGTCGTGTCGAACTGCTCCTCGGTGATCTCCTCCAACGGCGCGACCACGCCGCCGCCCGCGTTGAGCGCGAGCACGTCGATGCGCCCCGCCTGCTCCCGCACGGCGGCGAACAGGGCGTCGAGGTCCGCGAGGTCGCCCACGTCGGACCGCACGGCCACCACCGACGGCCCGAGGTCGGCGACGACCGCGTCGAGCTGTGCCTGCTTGCGGCTGGTGACGAAGACCCGCGCGCCTTCGGCCACGAACTTCCGGGCGATGGCCAGCCCGATCCCACTGCTGCCGCCGGTCACGACGGCCACCTTGTCGGCGAGAACTCCGGACACGAGAGACGCTCCCTAGTTATGGAATGGATCGTCCACAACATAGGCAGTTCTGGACGATCCAGTCAAGTACTGGGTACGATCGGGTCATGCCCCGCCCCCGGAAGTTCGACGAGTCCGCCGTCCTGGAAGCAGCCCGCGACCAGTTCTGGTCGGCCGGGTACGCGGGCACCACGATGGACGCCGTCGCGGCGGCCACCGAGCTGGGCAAGGGCAGCCTCTACGGCGCCTTCGGCGGGAAGCAGGAGCTGTTCCACCGCGTGTTCGACGACTACTGCGCCCAGGCGGTGCAGGGCGTCGGCCGCCAGCTCGAAGGCCCCGACGACCGGGCGTTCGAACGACTGGCGGCCCACGTGCGGGGCATCGCGGCCTCGACCGCCGCGGACACCGCGCACCGCGGCTGCCTGCTCGCCAAGGGAACCGCCGAGCTGGCCGAGCACGACCCGGCCGTCGCCGCCCGCGCCCTGCGGACCTTCGACGAGATCGAACGCCTCCTCGTCGCGGACGTCGAAGCCTGTCAACGGCACGGCGACCTCGACCCCGCTGCGGACCCCCGGCGGCTGGCCGGCCTGGTGCTCGCGGTGCTGCGGGGCATCGAGGCGCTCGGCAAGGCCGGAAAGGACGAGGAGTTCCTGCACTCGGTCGCGGAGACCGCGCTGTCCGTGCTCCCGCGGCCGTGACGCACCGTCCCGTTAGGACAGAGGGCGTGCTTTTCCTGAACTGGGCGGCAGATCCCTGTTCCCGGACGGCCGCGCGGTACTAGGCTCGGAGCGAACTCTCCGACAGCTGCGCGAGGGAGCCACCGACGTGGTCGAGACGCACGACATCGTTCGCCCGCCTGCCGAGCTCAGCGCCGCGCTCGCGGCCATCGGCAGTGCGACAGCCAGTGCCGAGCTCAGCCGCATGGGCATCCGCAGCGCGTTCATCCGGGGCCCGGTCTCGGTGACGCCCGGTGTGCGCGTGGCCGGACCCGCGCTGACCTTGCAGTTCCTGCCGAAGCGGGAGGACCTCTACCCCGTCGACGAGTACGCCGAGCCGGAGAAGCAGCTGCACCGGCACGTGATGTACCACGCCCAGCCCGGCGACATGATCGTCGTCGACGCGCGCGGCGACATGGGCAGCGGCGTGTTCGGCGAGATGATGCTGACGTACTTCAAGGGGCGCGGCGGCGCGGGCGTCGTCGTCGACGGGTGCCTGCGCGACATCGGCGAGGCCAAGGAACTCGGCCTCGGGCTCTGGATCCGCGGCGCCACACCGAACTTCCACGCCCAGACCGACATCGTCCCCACCGCCGTGAACGTGCCGGTGGCGTGCGGCGGCACGCTCGTCGAGCCGGGCGACATCGTCGTGGCCGACGACGACGGGGCGGTCGTCGTGCCGGTCAAGCTCGCGCCCGCGGTGCTGGCCGTCGCCCGGGAACACGCGGAGTGGGAGGAGTTCTCCCGCATCCGCCTGTCCGAGGGCGGCGACCTGCGGCGGTACTACCCGCTCTCGGACGAGGCCCGGCCCGAGTACGAGAAGTGGCGCGCCGAACGGGGTTAGCGCTCGTCAGCTCCACAACCGGTCATGACTCGACTCCGCGTCCCAGTGCGTCGTCTCGGCGAAGAACACCGGGTCGCGCGGGTCGAGATGACGTCGCAGCAGCTCCTCGTCGATGTCGCCGAACCCCAGCCCCGGCGTGTCCGGCACGGTGATGTGACCGTCCTGGATCAACGGCCGGGGCAGGTCGGTGACGAGGTCGCTCCAGAACTCCACCTCGGCCGCGTGGTGTTCCAGCGCCAGGAAGTTCTCCGTGGCGGCGGCCAGGTGCACGCACGCCATCGTCGCGATCGGCGACGCGGCCAGGTGCAACGCCATCGGGATCCCGCGTTCCTGCGCGTAGTCGCCCAGCCGTTTCGTCTCCGCGATCCCGCCCGCCGTCGCCGGGTCCGGGTGCACGACGCGGATGGCTTCCGCGTCGAGCAGCGGCCGGAACCCGTCCAGCAGGTAGATGTCCTCCCCCGTGCACGTGGGCACGGCGACGGACGTGGTGAGCTGGCGCCACTGGTCGGTGAGCTGCCACGGGATCAGGTCCTCGATCCACGCCAGGGTGAACGGCTCCAGCGCCCGGCCGATCCGGATGCAGGAGTCCAGGGCGATGTGACCGAAGTGGTCGGCGGCGAGCGCGACGTCGTAGCCGACGACCGACCGCACGGTGTCCACGTAGGACGCCAGGTGCTCGACGCCCTTCGCGGTGACCTGGATGCCGGTGAACGGGTGCATCGTCGTCAGGTCCGCCCGCGCGCCCGCGGGGGCGATCAACGCGCCCGGCACGTCCCACAGCAGGTCGATGCCCACGTCCATCTTCAGCATCGTGAACCCGCGCTGCTTGCGGTCCAGGAGCCGGGCGCCCATCGCGTGCGGGTCCGGCAGCGACGGGGTGTCGGCGTAGCACCGGACCTCGTCGCGGAACCGACCCCCGAGCAACGCGTACGCGGGCACCCCGTAGGCCTTGCCGGCGAGGTCCACCAACGCCATCTCGACGCCGGAGACCCCGCCGCCCTGCCGGCCGTGGTGCCCGAACTGCTTGATCTTGCGGAAGATCTTGTCGACGTTGCAGGGGTTCTCCCCCACGAGCCGGCTCTTGAGCACCAGCGCGTAGGTGGCGCTGGCCTGGTCGCGCACCTCCCCGTACCCGACCAGGCCCTGGTTGGTGTCGATCCGGATGATCGACGAGCGGAACGGCACCCCCGTCACGTTCGCCACCCGCAGGTCCGTGATGCGCAGGTCGCTCGGCCGGGACGCCGTCGCGACGTGCTCCTCGGTGATCTCCGGCGTCCCGCTCACCCCTTCACGGCTCCCGCGGTGAGGCCCTCGGTCAGGAACCGCTGCCCGAACGCGTACATGACGACGACCGGGATGCTGATCAGCAACGAGGCCGCGGCCAGCTGGCCCTGCGGCACGACGTCGCCGAAGATCATCGACTGCATGCCGACGGGCAGCGTCTTGTAGTCGTCCTTGGTGATGAACACGAACGCGAACAGGAACTCGTTCCACGCGTTGGTGAGCGTGAACAGCGCGACCGCCAGCAGGCCCGGTTTCGCCAGCGGCAGCACGATCCGCAGGAACGCCCCGAACCGCGTGCAGCCGTCGACCAGCGCGGCCTCCTCGAGGTCGGCGGGGATCGACTTGAAGTAGCCGACGAGCAGCCACGTCGCGAACGGCAGCGTGAAGGTCGGGTAGGCGAGCACGAGCGACCACAGCGAGTCGTTGAGCCCGATGCCGCTCATCATCTGGTACAGCGGGATGAACAGCAGCGCGCCCGGCATCACGTAGGTGAGCAGGATCGTCACCGTGAAGCTCTCCGAACCCCGGAACTTCAGCCGTGCCAACGCGTAGCCCGCCAGCGCCGCGCACACGAGCGCGATCACGGTGGACGCCACCGAGACCAGGATCGTGTTGAGGTACCAGGTGCCGAACGCCCTGCCCGTGAACAGGTTCGTGAACTGCTCGGTGGTCCACGGCGTCGGCCACAGGTCGTCGGTGCGGGCGACGATCTGGTCGTCGGACTTGAACGCCGTGACCGTCATCCAGTAGAGCGGGGCGAGCACGAACCCCAGCAGTCCCACGAGTGCGACGCCGGTGCCGGTGCCGCCGACCAGGCGCGCCGCCAGCGCGTTGCCCCGCGAGGCGAGCACCGAGACGAGGCGTCCCACGGCGGCCGCGAGCACGACGAACACGCCCAGCACGAGCGCGGCCTTCCACACGATGTGCGGCGAGGCCCAGACCAGCACGAGCACCGACGCCACGACGACCACCCACGGCATCGCCGCGCGCTGGGCGGGGCTCAGCCGCCGGCGCCCGAGGTCGCTCGCGGCCGGGAGGTCGTTGCGGCGCATCATCCGCACGAGGATCACCACGAGCACGGCGACGACCGGCAGCATCACCAGCGTGACCGCGGCACCCGCGCCCAGCTGCAGCTGCTGGATGGCCTTGGAGTAGGCCACCATCACGTACGGGGCGGTCGCGTCACCCGGCCCGCCCTGCGTCATCAGCCAGATCAGGTCGAAGTTGTTGAACGTCCAGATCGACGACAGCAGCACCGTCACGATCATGACGTTGCGCAGGCCCGGCAACGTGATGTGCAGGAAGCGCTGCCACGGCGAGGCGCCGTCGACCATCGCGGCCTCGTACAGGTGGCTGTCGATCGCCTTGAGCCCGGCCAGGAACGTCACCGTGAAGAACGGGATGCCCTTCCAGACGTTGACCAGGATGACCGACGGCATCGCGAGGTTGGGATCGGACAGCCACTCCGCCGGCCACCGGTCGACGAGCCCGATGGCGGCGAGGGCGGGTCCGATGCCCGAGTCGGTCAGCAGCACGTTGACGCTGCCGAAGATCGGGTCGAACAGCGACCGCCAGGTGAAGGCCGTGACGACGGTCGGCACCACCCACGGCAGCAGGATCACCCCGGCGAGCAGGGCGCGGCCGCGCCGCATGTGGTGCAGCATCAGCGCCGCGATGAGGCCGAGGGTCACCTTGAAGATCTCGGCGTACGCGGTGAAGACGAACGAGTTGAGCACGCCCTTGTGGAACACGGTGTCACCGACGAGCGCGGTGTAGTTGTCCAGCCCGACGAAGACCGTCTCCGCGCCGTGCCGTTCGGTGACGCTGGTGAAGACGGAGTCGACGATGGGGAACAGGATCAGGCCGGTCACGAGGACCAGCGTCGGTCCGACGAACGCCGCGGCGAGGCGCCAGTCCCGTCCGAGCAGCCGCTGCGACGAGGTGAGCGCGGGTGACCCGCCCGGCGCCGGTCGGACCGGCGCCGGGCGCTCGCGCACGACGGTCACTGCTTGTAGCCCTGCTGCTCGAAGACCTGGACGATGCGGGCGTGGGTCGCGGCCACCGCCTCGGCCGGCTTGGTGCCCTGGATGACCGACTGCATCATGTCGGTCAGCAGGTAGGCGGCGGTCGCGGCCTGCTCGCCGGGACTCGGCGCCTGGGGGAACTTGAAGCCGGTCTTCGTGGTCACCGGCAACGGGGTGCGGGTCTGCTCGCGCAGCGCGGGGAACGCCGGGTCACCGCTGGTGTAGTACGGGTCCGAGTCCCACACCTTGTCCCACGACGGGTTCACCAGGCACGGCGCTCCCTTCGCGACACCGAGCAGCGCGGTCCCGCTGACCATGAACTTCGCCACGACCTTGGCGAGGTCGGGGTTCTTGGCGCCCTTGAACACGACGAACGAGTTGGACTCGCCGAACGCGAGCGGCTTGTCGAGCGCCGGTCCGGTGGCGCCGTTGAACGGGTGGGTGTTGGCGTAGACCGGGTTGTTCTTGGTCTTCGAGTCGGCGTAGACGCTGAACTGGTTGAGCGTCAGGCCCAGGATCTGCGCCAGCCAGTTCTCGTTGTTGCTCGAGTCGGTCCAGCTGCCGATGCCCGGCGGCAACATGGGCGTGTACTTGGGGTTCGTGTAGATGTCGCCGATGAACGAGACGGCGGCGACGGTCTCCGGCGAGTTGAACACCACCTTCGTGCCGGTGTTGTCCGCGATGGCGCCGCCGTAGGTGTTGATGACGTTCGCGATGAAGCCGTTCGCGTCGCCGGAGCGGTTGACCGTGAGGCCCCAGCCGAAGCGCTTCTTCGCCGGGTCGGAGACCTCCAACGCGTTGTCCCGCAACTCTTCCCACGTGTAGTGCGGTTTGAGCGGCAGGCCCTTCTCCTGGTACCAGTCCTTGCGCAGGTACATGGCGGACGCGATGAAGTGGTACGGGATCGCGAACCAGCGTCCGTCGAAGACGCAGTAGTTGTTCGCCTCCGTCGCGGGGTCGCCGTAGAGCTTGCGCATCTCGTCGACCACGTCGGTGACGTCGGTGAGGGCACCGAGGTTGTGCAGCTGGCCGACGAACCGCCGGTCGCTCACGAAGGCGAAGTCGCGGCTGGTACCCGCTTTCACCTCGGCGTCCATCTTGGCCACCATGTCGCCGGCGTCGCCGGAGACGAGGTCGTTGCGGACCGTGGTGCCGGTGGCCTGGGCGAACACCTGCAACGACTTGTCGAGCGCCTTGTTGGCGGCCTCGGAGTACAGCTTCTGCGAGAGCATCCCGACCGATCCGCCGCGCAGCGAGGCGGCCTGGTCGAGCAACGCTTGGGGCACCTGGACGTCGACCTGCGGTGTGGCGGGTCCGCCACCTCCGCAGCCGGCGAGACCGAGCACGCCCAGCGCGCTCAGGCTGAGGAAGGTGCGCCTCGATAAGTCCGCTTTCTCTTCCATGACCACTCCTTTTCACGTCCGGTCGAGCGGACGCGTACCGACGGGGCGACGTTGCAACCGGCGGGACAACGGGACTGGCCCGCTGCCGGGTCGTTCATGCGGCGTGGGACGCCGAACTGGTGAGGCCGAAGACGGTGGTGCGGTGGAGCTAGCGACGCCGAGCGGCTCGCCTGGTCTGCTCCTCCTTCTCCGCGAGGAGGTTGGAGTTGTTGGCGAGGTGCTTGCGCATCGCCGCACGGGCCTTCGCGGGGTCGCGCGCGACGATCGCCTCGTAGAGCTCGGTGTGGTCGGCGGTGGCCTTGCGCAGCGCGGCCGGCGCCTCGTTGGTGATGCGCCTGCTGGCGGTGCCCAGCCAGCGGGCCGAGTACATGATCCGGTCGAGCAGGCGGTTGTCCGCAGCCCGGCAGATCTCCATGTGGAACTCGTGGTCGACCTCGAGGTAGGCGTTGGGATCCGCCTCGAGCGCCGTCATCCGGTCGAGCTCTCCCCTGAGCCGTTCCAGCGCCTCGTCCGTGGCACTGACCGCGGCCATCGCCGCGAGCTCCGGTTCGAGCAGCACGCGCATCTGGTGCAGCTCCTGCAGCAGCTCGCCGACGGTCTCCGGCGGCAGCCACTCGATCAGCAACGGACTCAGGTAGTCCCACTCCGCGGGGGGACGCACGACGACGCGCCGGCCCTGCGCGACGTCCACGATGTCCAGTGAGGCGAGGATCTTGAGCGTCTCCCGCGCCACCACGCGCGACACCCCGAACTCCTGGGCGATGTCGAGCTCCGACGGCGCACGGCCGTCCTCGATCTCACCGCTGGCGATGCGCCGGGTCAGGTGTGCCGCCACCTGGACCGGAAGAGTGCGGACCTTGACAGGATCCGGCGACTCTTGTCCCCTTTGCATGTCATCAGCTTATAGGACAAGTTGGAAGAAGCGACAGTCCGTCTCATATGCACGACCCAGCGTCGGGAGAGCAAATGCGGATTGTGAACGTCACGACAGCGGTGGTGGCCTACCACGGCGAGGCCACCCTGGTGCGGATCGACACCGACGAGGGCCTCAGCGGGTTCGGCGAGGCCAACCCCGACGCCGGCGCGGGGGCCGTCGTCGGAATGATCAACTCACTGACCCCTCTCCTGATCGGCGAGGACCCCCGCAACGTCGAGCGGTGCTGGGAGAAGCTGCGCCGCAGCAAGGTCTTCGCGGGACCGCAGGGCGGCGTGTTCGTGATCGCCCTGTCCGGCATCGAGCTCGCGCTGTGGGACCTCGCGGGCAAGGCGGCGGGCCAGCCGGTGTACCGGATGCTCGGCGGGAAGTTCCGCGACCGGATCCGCCTCTACGCCGACTGCGGCGACGGCGACGACCCGGCCGGGTCGGTCTCCGGCTGCGTCGACCGGGCCCAGCGGATGGTCGCCGAGGGCTTCACCGCCCTGAAGTTCGACATCGACAACCTGCACCACCCCGCGAAGTTCGACGCGTTCAACCACACGGTCAACGCCGCCGAGCTGCGGCCGATGGTCGAACGCGTGGCAGCTGTGCGGGAGGCGATCGGACCGGACGTCGACCTCGCGATCGACCTGCACGCCCGCTACGACGTGCCGAGCGCGTGCCGGATCTCCTGGGAGCTCGAGCCGTTCAACCTGATGTGGCTGGAGGAACCGCTGCCGGCGGAGAACGTCGACGCGCTGGTGCGGGTGCGCGCGCAGACCCGCACGCCGATCTGCGCGGGCGAGAACCTGTACCTGCGGTGGGGTTTCCGCGAGCTGCTCGAACGCGGCGCCGTGGACGTCATCGAGCCGGACGTGCCGAAGTGCGGCGGTCTCGCCGAGGCCAAGAAGATCGCGAACCTGGCGGAGCTGCACTACATCCCCTTCGCCCCGCACCTGGTCTCCACGCCGCTGGGCACGATGGCCACGTCGCACCAGTGCGCGGCGATCCCCAACTTCTTCGTCCAGGAGTGGCACGCCCTCGACGAACGCGCGGTCTGGGACAGCTACGTGCACGCCCCCGACGGCAGCGGCTCGATCGTGAAGGACGGCTACATCACCATCCCCGACACCCCCGGCATCGGCGTGGAGCTCGACATGGACGGCGTCCGGGCGCACGCCGTGCCGGGCTACGGGATCTTCGAGTAACCGAAGATCCCCGAACCGGTGGTCGTGTACCCCCCGGCGGTACTACTGTGCTCGCGGGCCGGCGGGGGGCCGGCCCGGTGCGCGTGGAATTGGCTCTGGGGGCCGGGATGATGACCTGTACCGCGGCGTTCCGCCGTGCCACGGCGGTGGCGACCGCCGGAGTGCTGCTGCTGACGGGAGCGCTTCCGCAGGCCTCCGCCCAGCCGTCGTCCTCGCCGGCGCCACCCTCGTCCCCGGCCAGGCCACCGTCGTCGGCACCACCCACGTCGGTGTCGGTGTCGGTGTCGTCCCCGGCTGCGCCCAGGCCCAACTCGGTGCCGCCGGACCTCCCGCCCGGAACCCCGCCGCCGAAGGACACCGGCGAGCCGGACGTGCCGTACGAGCCCACCAACAAGGGGTGCGTCGAGTCGGACACGAAGAGCGAGCTGATCGAGTACAAGCCGTGGGGCCAGGTCCAGCTGAACCTGGAGCAGGCGCACCGGTTCGCGACCGGCAGGGGTGTGAAGATCGCGATCATCGACACCGGTGTCGACCCGCGCAACCCGCGCTTCGGCAACCGGGTCGTGCCCACCGGCGAGTACGTCAAGGGGAACAAGAACGGCACGGACGACTGCGACGGTCACGGCACCGAGGTGGCGGGCGTCGCCGCGGCGGCCAAGACCGAGGGCGACTTCGTCGGCGCCGCACCGGAGGCGACGATCCTCGCGATCCGCCAGACCAGCGACCGCTTC
>NZ_DASVFL010000151.1:0-11945 GCF_036380075.1 Lentzea sp.
GGCCAAGACGGCGGTGCTGCGCTACTTCGAGTCCCGCGAGGCGGTGCTGCTCGACCTGATGGACGACCGGACCGCGACCTGGCTGGCCGAGCTGGACCACGAACTGGCCGGCGCCGTCGACCCGGACCGGCCGGCGGTGGAGCGCGCCGAACGGACAGCCGACGTGCTCGGCCGCTCGCTCGCCTCCCAGAAGGTGCTCTGCGACCTCTACGGCGCACAGGGCGGAGTGCTCGAACACAACGTCTCGATCGAGGCGGTCCGCCGGCACAAGCACGCCTCACTGCACAACCTCGCGGTGATGGCCGATCTCCTCCGGCAGCACCTGCCCGAAATCGGGGAGCACGCCGAACAGCTCTGCCTGACCGTCCTGCTGATGGCGGGCGCACTGTCCGCCTACATCCCACCACCGCCGAGCCTGCTCGCCGTCTACGAGTCCGAGCCCGCGCTCGCGGTCCACCGCATCGACCTGCCGGCAGCCCTGCGCCTCGCGATCACCACGTCGCTCGTGGGCTTGCTGCCCCGCCCCTGAACCGCCGCGGCCGGAGCATCAGGAACGGGCCCGGTCCGCGGGCGCGGTCCAGCCGGTGGAGCGGATCCACCCGGCCAGGTCCAGGACGTCCGGCTCGACCGCCTTCACCGCCGCGAGGTCCGCCGGGGACTCGGACGACTCGGCGAACTGGCGGAACATCGCCTCGTCGAGGTCGTTGCGCAGGACGCTCAGCGGCAGGGCCTCGTAGCGCGACGGCAGGCCGGCGTGCGCGCCGAACGCGGCGGCGATCCGCGGGCCCGTCGGCTCGTCGCCGACGACCTCGACGGCTCCGCCGGGCACGTCCGCGGTGCCGAGCAGGAGCGCGGCGGCGACCCGGCCGATGTCCTTGATGGAAACCATCTTCAGGGGGACGTCGTCCGGCAGTGGCATCCGCACCACGATCGTCCCGTCCTCCAGGCTCGGCGCCATCACGGTCGCGAAGTTCTCCATGAAGGCGGCCGGGCGGACCATCGTGGCCCTCAGGCCGGATTTCTTCAGGTGCTCCTCGATCCGGTGCTTCGAGTCGTGGTGCGGCACGCCCGTGAACCGATCCGCCCCGAAGACCGAGTTGAACACGACGTGCGGCACGCGCGCCGCGGCCGCCGCGTCGACGAGGGCGGCGCCCACCCGCACCTCCTCCTCAACCTCCTCGAGGTTGTCGGCCTCCGGGGTCATGAAGTAGAACGCGTCGACCGCCTCCAGCGCGGCGACCGTCGACGCCGGGTCGTCGATCCGGACGGCCGCCAGCTCGACGCCTCGGGCGGCCAGCGCCTGTGCCCGATCGGACTCGGGCGTGCGGACGAGGGCGCGGACCCGTGCTCTCCGCGCCAGGAGCGCGTCGACGACCGCCCCGCCCTGCTGTCCCGTCGCACCGAAGACCGCGATCGCACCGTTGTCCCGCATGACCATGTCACCTCTCGCCGCCGCGTGAACGCCTGATTGGTTCACGGCATGAACCATACTAGTTCATGCCATGAACTTCCACCAGGCCGTGACGATGCCCGGAAAGACTGCGCGGTGAGTCAGGACGCCGGAACGCCCGATGCGTCCACGATGGCGGTGGCCAGGCGTTCGAAGGCGCGCTGGTCGTCGGCGCCGAGGTTCTCCGCGACGTCGGGCAGGCGCTTGGCGGTCTCGGCGAACACGGCCTCGGCGAGCACCTTCCCCGCGGGCGTCACGCTGAGCAGGATGACCCGCCGGTCCTGCTCCGAGCCCGCCCTGGTGACCAGGCCGCGCCGCTCGGTGCGGTCGACGAGCTGGCTCAGCGCGTTCTTGGTCATGCCGAGCGCGGCGGCGAGGTAGGTCATCCGCTTCGGTTCGTCCCTGATCGCGCAGAGCAGTGTGGCTTGCAGGGAGGTCAGGTCGTACTCGGCGCAGATCTGCGCGTACCTCCGCTGGATCAGCACCGAGAGCCAGAAGAGCTTGTCGCCGTAGTCCACGCCCGCCGCCCCTCGCCCGGTGCCGAACGCCCAGTCTAGCGACGCCGAAAGCCCGGCCGCCCCGCGCGGATCACCGTCCGTCCTCTGTGGCAGCACTCACGTTTCCCCAGCTCCGCCGGGGGCAACTTGGGTCATCGCACCTTGAGAGAACAGGGTGCCGAACAGTGGAGGCGCCCGTGAACTCGGGCTACGAGGACGATCCGGAACCGTTCGTGCTGGACCTGTCCGGCGAGCAGCTCCCTCCCCTGGTGCAGCTCCGCCAGTGGGCCGCGAAGGCGCTCGCCGACCTGGACGACGACCACCTGCTGGCGGTGCTCCTGGTGGCCACCGAGTTGGTCACCAACGCCTACGACCACGCCTCCGGACCACTTCGGCTGCTCGTGCGACGCAGTGCGGTGCCGTGTGAGGTGTCGGTCTCGGTCGACGACGACTCGTCGGAGCGTCCTGCCGTCGGGCGCTCCCGGTTGGGTGACGCCCGCGGTCGCGGACTGCTGATGGTGGAGAGCGTGTCGAAGAACTGGGGTGTGCGCCCGCTACCGGAGGGCGGCAAGCGGGTGTGGGCACTCATCGCCTGTGACAGCAACGGCACGATCGCCTGCCTGCCACGAGGTCGCTGACCGCGGCCGTCCGCGCCGATCACGGCGCCCTGCGGAGCTCGAAACTGGGGTAGCCGCCGTCGATCTCCTCCTGGAGCCGCCGCCGGTAGCGGGGAGCGCCGCCCAGGTAGACCATCACACGCGGGTTGTCGTCGCGGTCGAGGTTCATGTTGTGCCCGTTGAACCACGACTTCGAGTGGGCCAGCAGGAGCTTGCTGTTGATCTCGCGCACGTGGTCGACCCACGCGATCTCCGCCTCGCGCCTGCCCTCGACGCGGACGACGCCGCTCGCCTCGATGTGCCGCACGGTCTCGGTCATCCAGTTGACGACGTCCTCGATGCCGCGCGGGAAGTTGGCGGTCGCGGAACCGGACTGCGGGCCCACCAGCATGAAGAGGTTGGGGAAGTTCGTGACCTGCACGCCGACGCAGGTCTCCGGCCCGTCCTTCCACTGCTCCTTGAGCCGCACGCCGTCGACACCGATGAACTCGATGCGGTCGAAGGGTCCGGTGACCGCGTCGAAGCCGGTCGCGTAGACGATGACGTCGGCCTCGATGTCGCGCGTCTCGCCGCCGCCGGCATCGAGGCGGACGCCCTTCTCGGTGACCTCCAGGATCGGGTGGGCCATCAGGTCGACGAGCTCCACGTTGTCCTGGTTGAAGACCTCGTAGAAGCCGGACTCCCCCGCGACCCGCTTGTTGCCGAAGCCGTGGTCCTTGGGGATGAGGAGCTCGGCGACCTCCGGGGAGGTGACGCGCTGCCGGATCCGGTCGGCGACGAACTCGGACAGCTCGCGGTTGGGCCCGGCCTCCATCATGGTGTCGCGGTAGTTGCCCATGTAGAGCGCGGCGCCGTGACCGTTGTCGTACAGGTCGTTCCAGTGCCGCAGCCGCTCCTCGCGGGTCACGTCGGTCGACAGCGTGCGGTCGGGACGGTGCACGAAACCGGCCGGGGTCTCCCTGCACCACGCGAAGATGTCGTCGTAGGACGCGCGGAGCCGCGCCATCTCCTCCGGCGTGATGGGCGCGTTTCCCAGCGGGGCGCACCAGTTGGCGTCGCGCTGGAGCACGGTCAGCTGCTCGACCCTGTCCGCCACGTCCGTGATGACCTGCACCCCGCTGGCCCCGGTGCCGATGACGACGACCCGCTTGCCGGTGACGTCGAGGCCCTCCGGCCAGTCGAACGTGTGCGTCTCCACGCCATGGAACGTGCCGCGGCCGGGCACTCGCGGGTAGGTGGGCACGGACAGCAGTCCCATGGCGCACAACACGAAACGGGCGCGGAGCTGGTCGCCGCCCGCCATCGTGACCAGCCAGTGCAGGCCTTCCTCGACCCACTCGGCCCGCTCCACCAACGTGTCGAGGCTGATGTGCGGGCGCAGGTCGAACCGGTCCGCGACGTGCTCCAGGTAGGACAGCGTCTCCGGCTGCGGCGCGAAGCGCTCCTTCCAGTCCCACTCGTCGAGCAGCTCGCGGGAGAAGGAGTACTGGTAGGTGTAGGACTCCGAGTCGAACCGGCAGCCCGGGTAGCGGTTGTTGAACCACGTCCCGCCGAGGCCCGCGTTCGCGTCGACGACCCGCACCGACACCCCGAGCTCCAGCAGCTGGTGCAGCTGGTAGAGCCCGCAGACGCCGGCGCCGATGATCAGGTAGTCGAGATCGGGCATCGGCTGCCGCTCTGTCTGGCTCGTCATGGTCAGGGCTCCTCGCTCGTGTCGCACCTCTTCCGTCGCCGGGAGGCCGCCGATAATGTATCAAGCACTTGCTTGATTTTGTAGGGAGGAACGGTGGATCTTCTGCTGGCGGGACGCGTGGCCGTGGTGACCGGTGCGAGCGCCGGGATCGGCCGTGCGACCGCACTCGCGCTCGCGGCGGAGGGCGCTCACGTGGTCCTGGTCGCCCGCCGCCGCGCGCTCCTCGACGAGGTCGCCGCCGAGATGGCGGTGCGCCCGCTCGTGGTCGAGGCCGACCTCACCGACCCGTTGGCCGCCAACCTCATCGCTGAGGCGGTCACCGAGGAACACGGCAGGGCCGACGTGCTTGTCAACGTCGCCGGCGCGGCCGAACGACCCGGCGACGTGCTCACCGAGGCGTTGTGGCACAAGCAGTTCGAGCTGAACTTCCACGCCAAGCGCCGTCTCACCGAGGCCCTGCTGCCGATGTTGCGCGCTGGCGGGCAGGGCCGCGTCGTGAACTTCGTCGGGCTCCTCGAACCCGTTGTCGTGTCGGCCGCGCAGGCCGCCGTCGCGGCGTGCGTGCTGTGGTCGAAGGCGCTCGCGCGGGCCGTCGCGGCGGACGGCGTCACCGTCAACTGCGTGGCCCCCGGCCGGATCGACAGCGAGCAGGTCAGGCTCGCCTACCCGACGGAGGAGTCACGTGCCGCCCTGGTCCGCGACCGCATCCCGGCCGGCCGGTTCGGCAGGCCCGAGGAGGCCGCCGCGCTCGTCGCCTTCCTGGCCTCCGGTCCCGCCTCCTACGTGACCGGCGAGTCGTTCAGCGTCGACGGCGGCATGCGCCGGGCCATCTGAGACTCAGCCGCCGACGATCTCGAAGTACCGCCGCATGTCCTTCTCGTAGTTCTCGTCGCCGATCCGCGGCGAGACCACGACCTCGTCGATGCCGATGCGCATCGCCTCCTCGATGTAGGCGCGGTCGTCCTCCCAGTCCTTCTCCGTCTTTCCCTTGCTGCGCCGCCCGACCTTGAGCGACAGCTCGGACATGTCGCGGCCCGCGGCGTCCATGAGGACGGACAGCTTGTCGATGAACACCTTGATGTCCTCGTGCGTGCGGCTGTACCCGGCCCAGCCGTCCCCATAGGACACGATCCGCTCCAGGGTGGCCCTGCTGTTGCCGCCGACGATCACCGGCAACCGCTTCTGCGCCGGCTTCGGGTAGCAGTACAGCGGCTCGAACTCGACGAACTCGCTGGAGAACGAGGTCTCCTCCTCTTCCGACCACAGGGCGCGCATCGCCGCGAGGTAGTCGTCCATCCGCGCGCCCCTGCGTTCGAACGGCACGTCCAGCGCGGTGTACTCCTCCTCGGACCAGCCGACCCCGGCCCCGAGCTGGAACCGGCCGCCGGACAACCGGTCGACGCTCGCCACCTGACGGGCGGTGACGATCGGGTTGCGTTGCGGCACGACGAGGACGTAGGTACCGATCCGCAGTGTCGTCGTGACCGCGGCGATGGAGCCCGCGAGCACGAGCGGGTCGTAGACCCCCAGCGTCTTGTGCACCTCTTGGGCGCCACCGGACTCGTAGGGGTACTGCGACCGGTAGCTCGGGAAGAAGACGACGTGCTCGGGCAGCCACACCGAGTTGTAGCCGATCTCCTCGATCAGGGCCGCGGCGTCCAGCGACCACCGGCCGTCGCGCGGCCCCGCCGCGGGGAACAGCTCACTGATGCCCAGCTTCACCGCTTGCCTCCTGTCGTGTCGACCGAGTCGGCCACCTGCTCCATGAGCACGTGCTTCATCACCTTCATCGCCGCGTTGCGGGGCAGCGCGTCGAGGAAGAACAGGTGCACGGGCTTCTTGAACCCGGCCAGCTGCGACCGGGCGAACTCGCGGACCTCGTCGGCGGTCGTCGTCGCACCCGGCCGCAGCACCACGGCGGCGGAGACCGCCTCGCCCCAGCGCTCGTCCGGCAGCCCGAACACCGCCGCGTCGACGACGTCCTCCATCAGCAGCAGGACGCGTTCCACCTCGGCCGGGTAGACGTTGGCGCCACCGGTGACGATCAGCTCCTGCGCCCGCCCGGTGAGGTAGTAGTAGCCCGCCTTGTCGCGGTAGCCGAGGTCTCCGGTGCGGTAGGCGCCGTCCCGCAGTGCGGCCGCCGTCTTCTCCGGTGCGTTGTGGTACCCGGAGAACATCGTGTCCGCCTCGATGACCAGCTCGCCGACCTCGCCGGGCGGCAACGGGTTCCCGTCGGCGTCGGCGACCCACATCGACGACGTCGGCAACGGCCTGCCGACGGACGCGAAGATGTCGTCCGCCGCACCGCCGCCACGCCAGTCCGCGCGGTTGGTGATCGTGATCGGCCCGACCACCTCGGTCATGCCGTAGGTCTCGACGAGCCGGTCGTCGATCAGCGCGACCAGGTCGGCGGCCAGCTCCGGCGGCAGCGGGCCGCCGGAGTGCAGCACCGACTGCAACGTGTTCAGGGCGGCCGGGTGCGCGCGCAACGCCGCCATCAGGCCGGGGATCAGCGGTGTGAGGCCGAGGGTGAACGTCGCCCCGTGCTCCACCATGTGCCTCCCCCACTCCTCGGGGGTGGCACCGGGGATGAAGGCGACCGTGCTGCCGGTGTAGAAGTGCGGGAAGATCACGCCCCACAGACCGGAGACGAACGACCAGCCGCCGGGGAACGCGGCGTGCCCCTGCAGCGGGAAGCGGTACGCGTACGGCACGAGCTTCACGCAGTTGACGACCGCGCGGTGGCTGACCAGGACGCCCTTCGGGAAACCGGTGGTGCCGCTGGTGTAGCCGACCAGCGCGATGTCCTCCGGGAAGACGTCGACGCGCACGGGCTCGTGTGCCGCGGCCGACAACGCTGCCGCATAGGACTCGGCCCCCGCGGGCGGGTCACCGCCGATCGCGAACCAGGCCGCGAGACCCGCGGTCGTGGTCGCGGCGGCGGCGACCGCGGCGGGCCCGTCGGTGTGGACGAGCGCGACCGCGCCCGAGTCGGACACGACGTGGTCGACCTCGGGCGGGGTCAGCCGGTCGTTGACGTGCACGGCGGTGTAGCCGCCGAGGGCGAGCCCGACGTAGACCTCGAGCGACTCGACGCGGTTGGCGCCGAGCATCGCGGCGACCGACGATCCCGGCTCGATGCCGCGGTCGCGCAGCGCGTGCGCGAGCCGCCAGCCCTGCTCGACCACCTCGCCGAAGGTCCGGCTCTCGCCGCCGGCCATGACCGCGGTGTTGTCGTGGAACCGTCTGCCGGCGTTGGCGAAGAGGGTTCCCAGCGTGTCGCTCATGCGCACTCCTTGAGGTCGAACAGCCGAACCGCGTTGCCCGCGAGGAACAACCCGAGCTCCTCGTCGCTGAGGACCGCGGCATCGCCCTGGTACGGGGAGGCGAGGTCGCGGACCATGCCGAGGAACCGCGCCAGGTCGGTCCCCTCGGGGTCCTCGCGCGGGCCCCGGCAGATGTCGGACCCGAAGATCAGCCGGTGGGCCCCGATCTGGGACCGCATCATCCGCACCCTCCGCCGGAACTCGCGATAGTCCACAGTGGCCAGACGCTGCCACAGCGACAGTTCCAGATAGGCGTGCTGCCAGCCAGTCGCGCAGTCGAGCGCCTCGCTCCACCACGCCTCGATCCCCGCGTGGGCGAAGGAGACCCGCAGCGTCGGGTACGACGCCAGCACGGCGGCGACCTCGGCGGGACGGCAGCGCACCACCTGCAGCGGGTCGCCGCCGAGCGGGCTGCAGTGGACGACGGCGGGCAGGTCGCGCTCCACCAGCGCCTCGAACAGCCAGGCGTGCGCGGGGTCGCGCAGGTCCCAGCCCGCGGCCGGGTAGAGCTTGAACCCGCGGCAGTGCGGGTGCGCCGCCGCTTCCTCGAACAGGGCCCTGGCGCCGGGGTGCCGCGGGTCGAGGCCCGCCGCGAAGTACAGCCGGCCCTCGTTGCGCGCGCAGATCTCCTCGTACCGGGCGTTGAGCGCGGCGATCGGGAGGTGCTCACCGGCCGGGGCGCCCACGATGGTCCAGTCGACGACCGGGATCAGACCGGCCGCGACGCCGACGCGGTCGAAGGCCGCGATCGTCAGGCCCGCGTCCGGGTCGCTCTGGCCGACGGCGACGTGACCGAGGACGTCCTCGGGGTCCCGCTCCGGCAGCCGCCGTCCCGCGCCCTGCCTGGCCCAGGCGCGGCGCAGCCCCTCCGGGAGCCAGCTGGCGTCCCACACGTGCATGTGGGCGTCGATGACGAGATCGGACACGGGTCACCCCTTCCCGAGCACGTGCACGGTCGACACGGCGGTCAGCCAGTCGACGACGCCGCCGCCGATCTGGACCACCGCCCGGCGCGGGCCGTCCAGCTGCAGGTCGCCCGCCTCCCCGCGCAGCTGCTGGACGACGTCGTGGACCTGGGCGAGACCGCTCGCGCCGAGGGCGTGCCCGCGGCCGACCAGCCCGCCGGACCGGTTGACCGGCAACGCGCCGTCCGCCGCCGTCAAGCCGTTCATCGCCCAGCGCTGCTCCTCGCCCGGCACGCAGAGACCGACGTCGGTCCACGCCATCAGCTCGTAGGCGACCGACGCGTCGTGCACCTCGGCCAGGTCCATGTCCTGCGGTCCGAGGCCGGCCTGCTCGAACGCCGCACGGGCCGACGCCTCGACCGCGTTGGGGGCGTCGGGCCGGTCCGCGGGCGGGCGGGTGGCCATCCGGGAGGCGAGGACGTCGACCGACCGGGCGGAGAGCTTGCTGGTCACGACCACGGCGGCGGCGCCGTCGCTGATCGGTGAGCTCATCAGCACGGTCAGCGGCTCGACCACGACGCGGGCGTTGAGCACGTCCTCGGGTGTGCCGCCGAACCGCCGGTGCGCGAACGGGTTGAGCCGCGCGCTCTCCAGGGACCGCGAGGCGACCCTGGCCAGCCCCTCCATCGTCACGCCGCGCTCGTCGAACAGCGTGGCGGCCAGGCGTGCCTGGCGGTCGACGAACGGGCTGCGCTCCTGGCCCGCGCCGTCGCCGGTCGCGAAGCCCTGCTCGACGTCCATGCCCGCCGCGTACGCGCTGAAGGTGCGCTGCCGGTCCTCGTGGTTCGCCTTCTCGACGCCGAGGGCGAGCACCGTGTCGTACATGCCGGACGCGACGGCCATCCACGCGAGGTGCAGGGCGTTGCCGCCGGACGCGCAGGCGTTCTCGACGTTGTGGATCGGGATGCCGGCGAGCCCCAGCGGGTAGCCGACGACCTCTCCCCGGATGCACTCCTGACCCGTGATCAGCCCGGCGAGTGCGTTGGAGAAGAACATCGCCTGGACGTCCCCCACCGCGATGCCGGCGTCCGCGAGCGCGGCGTCGACCGCGACCTTGCCGAGGTCCTTCATGGACCTGTCGAGGAACTTCCCGAACGGGCTCATCCCGACACCGCTGACGACAACCCTGGTCACGTGCTGCTCCTGTTCACGAGAGGACCGGCGGGACGGGCCAGGCGGCGCTCACGCCGCCGTCCACGAGGAGGCTCTGCCCGGTCACGTACCCGGCGTCGTCGCTGACGAGGAAGGCGACCGCGCCGGCGGCCTCCTCCGGGCGGCCCTCCCGCCGCATGGGCACGACCGCCGCGCGGGCCGCGCCGGGCGCGTCCCCGAACTCGCGGCGCACCAGCGCCGAGTCGATGTTGCCGAGCACCACCGCGTTGGCCCGGATGCCGCGGTCGGCGTACCGGACGGCGACGTGCCGCATCACGGCGAGCTGCGCCGCTTTCGTCGCCTCGTAGGACAAGGAACGCCGGCTGCTGTAGACCCCGGCGGTGGAGCCGACGAACGCGAACGCGCCGGAGCCCTGCGCCAGCATGGGGGCGAGCGCCGCCTGCGCGGTCAGCCAGTGCGAGCGGACGTTGACGTCGGAGGAGAACTCCCAGTCCTGCAGGCTCTGGACCTTCAGCGGTTCCCGGCCGGACAGCCCGACGTTGCACACGACGATGTCGAGCCGCCCGCCGTGCTCGGTCGCGGCCGCCACCGCGGCCCGGCACGAGGCGGGGTCGACGGCGTCGACCTCGACGGCGAGCCCCGGAACGGCGAGGTGCTCGACCGTCGCCTCGGCCCGCGCGAGCACCTTGTCGCCGACGACGACCGTCGCGCCCTCGGCCGCGAGGCGCAGGGCGATCGCGCGCCCGTTGCCCATCGGCAGGGCCTCTCCCGGCCGGGCGGGGCCGTCGCTGCCGCCGCCGAGCACGTAGGCCACCCGCCCTTCGAGGCGGCGCTGTCCCGGTGCCATCAGTAGCTCCGCGGCAGGCCGAGCACCTGCTGGGCGATGAAGTTGAGCGACATCTCCTGGCTGATCGGCGCGAGCCGCATGATCCGGGCTTCCCGCCAGTAGCGCTCGACGTGGTACTCCTGCGCGTAGCCGAGCCCGCCGTGGGTCTGCACCGCGCGGTCGGCGGCGTCGTAGCCGGCGTCGGCCGCGAGGTACTTCGCCATGTTGGCCTCGGCGCCGCAGGACAGCCCCGCGTCGTAGCGGGCGGCGGCGATCATCGTCAGCTCCCAGGCCGCCTCCAGGCGGGCGTAGGAGTCGGCGAGCGGGTGCGACAGCGCCTGGTTGCTGCCGATCGGGCGGTCGAACACCCGGCGCACCTTGGCGTAGTCGGTGGCCCTGTGCAGCGCGGCCTGCCCGATGCCGGTCGCCTCGGCGGCGATCAGGATCCGCTCGGGGTTGAGGCCCGCCAGCAGGTGCTTGAAGCCCTTGCCCTCCTCGCCGACGAGCCGCCAGCCCTCGACCGGGAGGTCGTCGTAGAACGTCTCGCAGGTGGCGACCGCGTTGCGACCCGCCTTCGCGATGGGCTGGATGGCGACGTGGTCCGGGTCGAGGTCGACGAGGAACAGGCTGAGCCCGTCGAAGCGGCCGCGTTCGGTGTCGGGGGCGGGCGCGGTGCGGGCAAGCAGCAGTGCCACCGACGACTCGAGCGCCTTGCTGGTCCAGATCTTCTGGCCGCTGATCCGCCAGCCGTCGCCGTCGCGGACGGCACGGGTCTTGATCCGGGAGGTGTCCGTGCCCGCGTCCGGCTCGGTCACGGCGAACGCGACGTGCAGCTCCCCCGCCGCCGCGGGCGGCAGGAACGCCTCCTTGAGACGGTCGTTGCCGTACTTGATGACCGGCTGGAGCCCGAACACGTTCATGTGCAGGGCGGTGCAGCCGTTCATGGCCGCGCCGGAGGCCGCGACCTCGCGCAGCAGGATGGCCGCCTCGGTGACGCCGCGGCCACCGCCGCCGTACTCCTCGGGGATGGCGAGCCCGACCCACCCGCCCTCCGCCAGCGCGGCGAAGAACTCCCAGGGGAACCGGTGGTCGCGGTCGCACGCCGCCCAGTACTCGTCGTCGAACTCGGCGACGCGCTCACGGATCGCCTTGGCGATGAGCTCGTGCTCGGGATCGCGCAGCTCACGCATCGTCGTCACCCCACAAAGGAAAGTCCGTCTGAAATCTAGCGTTTGCTTCACTCGTCCGGTGGAGATCCCCCGCCCGCACGCCGGTGGCGTGCGGGTCGCGACTCAGGTACCGGCTTCGGCGCGGTCGGTGCCCAGCAGTCCGACGAGGACACCCATCTCCTGCTGGAAGGTCGTCATCACCTCGGCGAGCGCGGGGTCGTTCACGGCGTCCCAGCTGTCGCGCACGGCCTCCGGCGTGACGTCGCGGGAGAAGAAGCCGGGGTCTGGG
>NZ_DASVFL010000152.1:0-4679 GCF_036380075.1 Lentzea sp.
ACGGCAACTACGAGGCCGAGGTGCCGCTGCCGCACGCCGGCGCGCTCGGCTACACCGTGCGCGTGCTGCCGAGGCACGGCCTGCTGGCCACCCCGGCGGAGCTCGGCAGGGTCGTGCTGGCCGGCTGACCGGTCACCCGAGGTCGCTCAGGGCATCCGGTCCGCCTTCGCAGGGCGGGCTGGATGCCCTGATGCGTTCGTCTTCCTCCGCCGCCGTTCACTGGTCGTCACCTGCGCCACGCGTGTCCACCGCCAGAAGTATTCCCTCGGACGAATGAGCCCGCTGTCGAGCGGGTGAATTCACGATCTCCGCTGGTAGAGGCGGGCGGGACGGGCATACGCTCCCAAACGTGGAATGAACCGCACCAGAATTCGTCGAGGGTATTCGGGTGCGGGTCCAGTGAATTGCGCATTCGCGCGCTGAGGAAGAAGGTAGCCGTGAAGAAAACGATTGCCGCATTCTCGCTCGTCGCAGCTCTGTTCACCGCGTCATCCGTCCCCGCCGCCAGCGCGGCACCGGCGCCGCAGCTCCCCGCAGCCTGTGCCGGACTCGTCCAAGACCTCGCAGCGAAGCTGAAGAAGACCGTCGGCAGCCTCGTGCCCGTGCCGAACGTCGGCGCGGTGAAACCGATGATCGGTGACCTGCTCGGGCTCGTGACAGCGATGCAGGGGGCGGGCTGTCTGCCGACACCTCCCGTGAGCGTGCCGGGCGTCCCGCTGCCGGTGAAGGCCATACCGTACGCCGGTCCCACCGACGTCTGCCTGCCCGTCGTGCTGAACCTGGTCTCGGCGGTCGCGGGTCTCGGCGGCACCGTCCTGGGTGCCGCCGGCGGCGGGCTGCCGGACGTCGGCAAGCTCACCGCGTTGCTGACGACGCTGCTCAAGACCGTCACCGACCTGCTGACCAAGTGCGGTCTCCCGGCTCCTCCCGGCGGCCTTCCCACGGTGCCGAGCCTGCCGGGTCTGCCGGGTCTGCCTGGCCTGCCGGTGCAGAACGGCTGACCCACGAGGGGTGGGAAAGGGCCCGTCACCGTTTTCGGTGACGGGCCCTTTGCTGTGCGCGGTGTGTAGTATTCCGGACCGCCAAGAATAGAGTCGTGAGCTGCGTCGTCACCCGTTCGTCACAGCTGAAGGGTTTTCTGGGGAAACACACAATGGGGCGACAGGTTCGTTTTTCTCCGGAAGTTGTGGTTAATCTGAATTTGCTCGATCCGCTGCTGCTCTAAGAACGGAAAACCGCAGATGATCAAGAAGGCAATCGTCCTCGGCGCCGCCATCGCGGGCATGGGACTCTTCGCGTCGACCGCACACGCCGCTCAGACCCCGAGCCGGGACGTGCTGGACACGCAGCTGCTCGGTCCCATCTCGATCACGGCGTTCTCGCACAACCCGTGGACGCCCGGCAACGGCAACGTCACCGGGTCGGGCAACCTCGGGGGCAACGGCAACAACGTCGGGAACAACAACAACGGCGGCAACGGCAACAGCAACGGCGGTGACGGCAACAACATCGGCGCCGGCAACACCGGCGGGAACGGCAACAACGGGACCGGCTTCCCCTTCCCGGGCTGAGCCGGTGCCGGTCAGCTGATCTGAAGACGGGCGCGGGTCGCCGCCACCCGCGGACTCCAGCCCGCGAGCTCGTGCGCTTCGGCCGCGAGCTCGCGGGCCTTCGCGTTGTCGCCGTCCACCATCCACGCCCGCGCGATGGTGATGAGGTCCTCGGCGCGGCCCAGCGCGGTCTCGCTCGACTCGGCGGAGTACCCGGCGAGCTGCCGGGCCTTGGCGGTGTCGCCCTCGACGAGCGCCATGACGGCCAGCGTCCCGTTCGCCCGGTGCTTCGGGTACCCGGCCTCGTAGGCGCCGCCGAGCATGCTGCGCGCCGTCTCCAGCCCGACCTCGGCGGGGAACTGGCCCGCCTCCACCGCCTGCACAGCGATCCCGGCCGTGGTGGCCATGACCAGCGCCAGCTCGCGCGTGCCGAGGTCCTCGCGCCCGTTCAGCCCGATCGCGCTCTGCAGCGCGTCGAGGTACCGCTCGCGCGCACACGCCGTGACGATCTTGAGCCCGACCACCGTGAGCAGGTCGGGGTGGTCCTCCACCAGCTCGGCGTGGATCCGTTCGGCCTCGTCGAGGTCACCGCGGTGGTAGGCGTCCATGCCGGCGAGCACCCGCGGCCGCGCCTCCAGCTCCTCCAGCCGCCGTCCCGACAGCTTCGGCAGCGCGAACACGAACCAGCCGAGGCTCGTGTTGCCGGGCTGCTCGACCGGCACGAGCTGGAGCAGGAAGCACGCCGTGGCCGCCAGCGCCATGCCCTTGCCGAACGCCGACCCGGTGGCGAGCCACGTGAGCGCCACGACCCCGGCGCAGAAGACGATCGCGAACGCTCCGGTCAGGACGGTCCGCCGCCGCACCCCCGGCTTCAGCCCGGTGAGACCGACGGTGGCGAGCACGGGAACCGTGCGCAGCACGACCCGTCCGGTCGCCCAGGTCCACGACTTGAGCTCGCCGCCGAGGCCGATGATCACGTGCGTGATCCGCAGTCCGAACAGGACGGCCCCGAGCGCGAGACCGGCCTGCGGTGCGGTCAGCGCGACCAGCAGGCCGACGAAGGCCCCGGCCAGGCCGGCGGGGAAGTCCGAGAGGGTCCAGGCGATCGTGCCGGCCACCACCAGGGCCGTCACGACCCAGCGCACAACTGTCACGATCTCCAGACGCTACCTGCGCGGGAGCGGTTCCACGGCGGGATCGGGCAAGGGGGACCCACCGGTTGAGACGCCCGCGCCGTCGTCACACCACCGGCTGCGACCCGCCCCGCACCACCGGCAGCCCCGCCTCCCGCCAGCCCCGGAACCCGCCCACCAGGTCGGTCGCGTTCGCCAGGCCGACCCGCTGCAGGTCGCGCGCCGCGAGCGACGACGCCCAGCCCTCGTTGCACACCACGACGACGGTCGTGTCGGCGGTGAAGCCGGGCAGCCGCCAGTCGCCCGCCGGGTCGAGGCGCCACTCCAGCACGATCCGCTCGACCACCACGGAGTTCTCGATCTCGCCCTCGGCCAGCCGGTTGTGCGCGGGCCGGATGTCGACCACCAGCGCGTCGCCCAGCGCGTGCAGCTCGTGCGGTTCCAGGCGCTTGAGGTGCGACCGGGCCTCTTCCAGAATCGCGTCGACCTTGCTCACGGGCCCTCCTGGTCGGCCAGCTGCCGCAGCTCGGACAACGGCAGGCGTTGCGCGGGCAGCGGCGGGATCGAGTCGGGGATGTCGAGCAGCGACGCGTACTCGCGCGTCGGCACCAGCGGCGGTGAGTAGGCGTGCACGGTGGCGGCGGGGCCGTCGAACGGGTTGAGCACCTGGTGCGCGCGGCCCGAGCCGAAGCCCAGCGCGTCACCGGTCTCGCGCACGGCGGAGCGGACCGGGCCCGCCGGGTAGCGGTAGTCCTCGCGCAGCCTGCCGGTCAGCACGGTGAACGACCCGGCCGAACCGCCGTGGTCGTGCGGTTCGGTGCCCTGGCCGGGCAGCCACGACAGCAGCCACAGCTCCACGCCCTCGGTCAGGCCCAGGCGTGCCCACCAGCGGCGTTCGGTCGAGTACTCGAGGATCGAGAGCAGCCCGGTCGTCAGCTCGCTCGCCACGAACGAGGTGAGGTCGCGCAGCTCGCGCGGCGTCCAGAGGGACCGGGACGGGTGGATCACGTCACGCAGCAGCCGGCCGTCCAGCACCGGGTGCAGGTCGAACCGGTCTTCGTCGGCAGTGCTCGCGGAAGTGGACGCGGAGATGTTCGCAGCAAAAGTAGAGGTCACCGGCTCGCTCCTGAAGGCCACGTCGGTACGGGGTAGCGATCAAGACGCGACGCGGAGCGCTGGTCAGCGCACGCGTCGCGTCGAGCTACACCCGCACGACGCCACGAGCACGAGGTCGATCGCGCGGTCAGTCCAGGAGTAGACCAGCACTCCGTGATGGTGCCAGAGGATCTCGGAGAGTGGCTAGAGCGTCCACCAGGTGATCAGCGGGGCACCCGGAGCAGGAGCAACGACCGCGGCCGCACCTCCACCTCCGCGCGCGGCGACAGCGTCGAGGGCTCGGCGGGGGAGCCGTCCGCCGTCGTCGTGTCCAGGAACGGCTCGTACGACGGCCCGTAGCGCTCGTGCGGCAGCGTGACGGTGATCGCCTCCGCGCCGGCGTGCATCAGCAGCAGCCACGAGTCGTCCGACACCAGCTCGCCCTCGCGCGTGCGGGACAGGCAGTTGGAGCCGTCGATGAACATGCCGAGCGTGCGGCGGCTCTCGTCGAACCAGTCGGTCTCGGCCATCTCGCGGCCGTCCGGCCGGAACCACACCAGGTCGGGGTTGCCGCTGGGCGTCGTGCGGCCCTCGAAGAACTCCGGCTGCCGCAACGCCGGCGACGACGCGCGCAGCGCGATCAGGCGCTGGGTGAAGCCGAGGAGCGCCTTGCCCGCCTCCGTCTCCGTCCAGTCGACCCACGACACCGCGTTGTCGAGGCAGTAGGCGTTGTTGTTGCCGCCCTGGGTGCGCCACATCTCGTCGCCCGCCACCATCATCGGCGTGCCGGTGGACAGCAGCAGCGTCGCGAGCTGGTTGCGCGCCTGCCTCGTGCGCAGCTCCAGGATCTCGGGATCGTCCGTCTCCCCCTCGGTGCCGCAGTTCCACGACCGGTTGTCGT
>NZ_DASVFL010000153.1:0-9306 GCF_036380075.1 Lentzea sp.
GTCAAGGTCGGCGCGCTGCTGATGTTCTGCGCCGTCGCGTTCAGCGCGTTCAAGGCGGGCAACTTCGCTCCGCTGGTCCCCTTGGGGCTGGCCGGGATGAGCGCGGGCGCGGCCACGTTGTTCTTCTCCTACATCGGGTTCGACGCCGCCTCGACCGCCGGGGAGGAGGCCGAGAACCCGCAGCGCGACCTGCCGCGCGCGATCATCATCTCGCTGGTCGTCGTCACCGCGCTGTACTGCGCGGTCGCGCTGGCCGCCGTCGGTGCGATGCCGTGGCAGACGTTCGAGGGCACGGAGGCCGCGCTGGCCAGGGTCCTCACGGACAACGCGAGCGGCGTGATCTGGCCGGTCCTGCTGTCGATCGGGGCCGTCGTCGCGATCACCTCGGTGGTGCTGACCGTCCTCTACGGACAGACGCGCATCCTGTACGCCATGTCCCGCGACGGCCTGGTGCCGCCGCTCTTCTCGAAGCTCAGCCCGCGCACCGGTGTGCCGTTCGCGAACACGGTCGTGGTCGGCCTGTTCATCGCCGTGCTGGCCGCGCTGGTGCCGCTGGGGGCATTGGCCGACGCGACGAGCATCGGCACGCTGTTCGCGTTCGCGCTGGTCAACATCGCGGTGGTCATCCTGCGCCGCACCGAGCCGGACCGCGAGCGCAGCTTCCGCGTGCCGTTCTCGCCGGTGACGCCGTTGCTGGGACTGGCGTTCTGCGTCTACATGATGTTCAGCCTCGGGCTCGACACGTGGTTCGCGTTCCTCGGCTGGATGGTGCTCGGGTTCGTCCTCTACTTCACCTACGGCGTGCGGAAGGCCCGCCTGCAGGCTCAGGTCAGCGACTGAAGCTCGCGGGCCAGGTTGGCCCGTGCGGCCTCGTCCCACAGCTGCCGCGCGGGCTCGGTCACGTACAGGTCCTCGCGGTCGAGCAGGGTCCTGAGCACCTTCGCCCGGCCCGCGCGCCACGTCGCGTCGTCGTACTGCGAGTACTCCTGGCGCACGGCGGCGCTGTAGCGGTCGTAGTGCTCCGGTTCCGAGCCGAGGATGGCGAGGTCGGCGTCGAGCAGCACGTGCGCCAGCGGGTCGTCGGACGAGTGCGTGATCGTGGCCAGCACCAGCGACTCCACGCGGGCGACGTACTTCTCGTCCAGGCCCGCCAGGCGTTCCCGCGCCCAGGCGGCGGACGCGCGTTCGTCGTCGCCGGGCCTGCTGTCGTAGACCACGTCGTGCGCGCAGGCGGCCAGGGCGAGGACCGCGCGTTCCTCCGTCGTGAACGCGAACGCGTCGGCCAGCGCGGACGAGTCGCGCACGACGCAGACCACGTGGAACGTGTTGTGGTACGAGCGGTGCGGCTCGGCGTAGCGCTCCATCAGATCGCCCGCGTCGGGGGTGCCCCCGAGCGTGCGGACCGCGTCGTCCCAGGTCCGTCTCACCGCGCCAGCTCCTCCTCGACGACGTCCGCGGCGAACGCGCTGCCGCCCGCCCGGTGAATCATGCGCCGCATGTCGTCCACCCGCGCGGAAATCGCGGAATCCGAAGTCAGCTGCTCCACCAACGAGCGCACGCCCGCCACGGTCACCGTGTCGAGCAGCACACCGAGCCCGAGCTCCTCGACGCGCTGGCCGTTGAGCCGCTGGTCGGTCATGTGCGGGACGACGATCAGGGGGACGCCGTGGTGCAGCGCCTCCATGACGCCCGCCAGACCGCCGCGCGTGATGGCCACCCCCGCGTGCCGCAGGACCGCCAGCTGCGGCACGGTCTCGTGCGTCTCGACGTTGGGCGCGGGGCTCAGGACGGTGCCCCTCGTGACGAGGTGCCACGGCATCCCGCGGGCCGCGTCGGCGCAGACCTGCGTGGCCGTCGTCGCGAGCACCACCGGCCGGTCGTCCGGAGGTGTCCACGTGCCTTGGAACGCGCGCTCGGTCAGGGCCGGCCCGGTGAAGGCGTAGCGCTCGTCGAACGTGGCGCCCTCCGGCTGGAACTGCCGGGGGAACAGGGCGATCCGGCGCCGCGCGCCCGCGGTGAACTCCGGCAGCGCGCTGCCGACGAAGCGGTGCACCTCGGTGAAGAACCGGATCGCGTCGGGGCCGAACGTGCGCGCGGGCACCACCTCCGCCGCGAGCGACCAGTGCGCGTTGCTGACCAGGAACGGCTCCAGCACCACGTTCGGCACGCCGAGCCGGTGCGCGAGGACACCGCCCGCCCACGCCGCGACGTCCCACAGCACGATGTCCGGGCGGTCGTCGCGGAAGAGCTCCTCGAGCTGCGGCACCGCCGACTCGGCCTCGGTGAGCGCGAGCTTCGCCGCCTCGAACAGCGACGCGGGCAGGTCGCGCGGAAGCGTTGTGGTGCAGGGGATCGGGGTGGCGCCGCACTCGGTGACCGCCGCGGTGAACGCGTCCGTGGCGGGAACGCTCACGCGGTGGCCGCGGCGCACGAGCTCGGCGACCAGCCCGAGTGCCGGCAGGACGTGTCCGCGCTCGGGCATCAGGAAGACGGCTATGTGCCCCACAGAAGTGTTCAACGTCGGCGGTTCACCGGCGGTTCACCTGCTCCGGTCCCAGGGGCGTTCCGGCCAGTGGTGCTTGGGGTAGCGGCCCTTCAGCTCGCTGCGCACGCGCAGGTAGCCGTTGCGCCAGAACGACCTGAGGTCGCTCGTGACCGCGGTAGGGCGGCCGGCGGGCGAGAGCAGGTGCACCACCACCGGCACTCCGGCGATCTGCGGGGTGTCGGCCCACTTCATGGCGTCCTGGATGCGGACGGAGAGGACGGGCTGGTCCTGCGTGTAGTCGACCTTGCCCTGGCCGATGCGCTCCGGCGCGAGCTTGTCGAGCTCCGCTCCCTCCGGCCACGGCAGCATGCTCCTGAGCAGCGCGGTCGTGTCGATCTTGGCCAGGTCGGAGCGCTTCCTCGCCTTCCCCAGGTCGATCGCGCGGACCACGTGCTCGTCGTCGACGCTCGGCCAGTCGCGCGTCCGGTGCAGGAACGCCATCCGCTCGCGCAGCCGGTTCGCGGTGTCGGTCCACTTCAGCAGGCCCAGGCCGTCGGTCTCCAGACCGAGGCGGAGTGCCTGCTGCGACTTGGCGAGGTCGTTGAGCGGGCGTTCGTCGAGGGTGATCGCGCCCAGCTTGCGGACCTCGTTCGCGATCACGTCGCCGCCCCAGCGGATGTCGTCCTCGGTGTGCACGAGGGCCGCGGCGGCGGTGACGGCGAGCTCCTCGTCGGCGGGGGCGGCGAGGCGGACGCGGCCGTGCTTGCTGCCCGGCTCGCGGTCGGCGATCGCGATCGCGAGCCACTTGTGGTGCGAGTCGGTGTGCTCGACGGCCGTGCCGTTGGCCATCAGGTAGACGCTGCTGTTCTTGGACCGGCGCTTCGCCAGCCGTTCCGGGTAGGCGAGGGCGACGACCAGCGCCGGGTCTCCGCTGCCCGCCGGGTTGGTGCCGAGCTTTTCGAGCTTCCTGGCCTCCTGGCGCCACTTGCCCGGTGTCTTCAGCGCGGTCGCGAGGTCGCTCGTCGACGGGTGCGTGCTGTCGTCGAGCAGCGCCACGACCTCGGCGGCCGTGCGGTTGCCCGCGAGCGCGCTGCCGTCGATGAGGGCGCGGCCGAGCCTCGGGTGCAGGCCGACGTTCGCGATGCGGTCGCGGCGGTCGGGTTCGAGGGCGCCGATGGCGTTCAACGTCTCCTGCCCCGCCTTGAGCGCGCCCTCCGGCGGGGCGTCCCACCAGTTCAGGCCGCTGCCGTCCGGCGTGCCCCACACGGCCAGCTCCAGGGCGAGCCGGGTGAGGTCGGCGGTCTTGATCTCGGGCTCCGGGTAGCGGGGGAGCGTCGAGTGCTCGTGCTCGGGCCAGCAGCGGTAGACGCGGCCCGGTGCCTCACGACCGGCGCGGCCGGCGCGTTGCTCGGCGACGGCCTGGGAGACGCGGATCGTGGCCAGACCGGCGAGACCGCGGCGGTGGTCGACACGCGGCACCCTGGCCAGACCCGCGTCCACGACCGCGCGGACGCCGGGGACGGTGAGGCTGGACTCGGCGATGCTGGTGGCGAGCACGACCCGCTGGTGGTCGCCGTGCCTGAGGGCGGCGTCCTGCGTCTGGGCGCCGAGCTGGCCGTGCAGGACGACCGTCTCGACGTCGAGCATGTTCTTGGTGCGGTTGATCTCCCGCACGCCCGGCAGGAACGCGAGGACGTCGCCGTCCACTTCGGACAGGGCTTTGGTGATGGCCCTGGCGACGGTGTTCTCGATGTGCTCGTTGCGCGCCGGCGGGACGTAGGTGATCTCCGTCGGGAACATCCGCGACTCGCTGTGCAGGACCGGGCCGCCGAGCAGGTCGGAGAGCCGTTGCGCGGCAACGGTCGCGCTCGTCGCGAGGAGCCGCAGGTCCGGGCGCAGGCCCGCCTTGGCGTCCAGGAGCAGCGTGAGGAGCAGGTCGGCGTCGAGGTGGCGTTCGTGGCACTCGTCGAGCAGGACCGTGCCGACGCCCTTGAGCTCCTGGTCGTGCTGGAGCCTGCGGACGAGGAGACCGCTGGTCACCACCTCGATGCGGGTGTGCCTGCTGGTCTTGCGGTCGCCGCGGACCGAGTAGCCCACGGTGTGGCCGACGGGTTCGCCCAGCAGGCTCGCCATGCGCGCGGCGGCGGCACGGGCGGCGATCCGGCGTGGCTCGGCCACCACGACCTTGCCTTCGAGGGCCAGCGGGACGAGCGTCGTCTTGCCGGTTCCCGGCGGGGCGACCAGGACGGCCGCGCCGTGTTCCTGGAGCTGCTCCAGGAGCTGCGGGAGGACGGACTTCACCGGGAGATCGGGCAGGTGCACACCGGTGAGTGTGTCAGGGTTGTCCGGTGGGGACGTTCCCCGCGCACCGGTCGCTCCCGGTGCCCGTGCCCAGTGGAAGGACCGCCGCGGTGGTTGACCCGTTGCGCGACCCGGACGACCCGGAGTTGCTCGACCCCTACCAGTCCCGGTCGCTCGCGATCCTGGTCGAGGGGGCGCGGCTCGCGTCCGGCGCGGTGCGATACGGCAAGGTCGGCAAGGTCGGGTCCGCCGCGGTGGTGGTCAACCGCGAGAACCCGCTGCCGTCCGGCAACTTCGGCTGCGCGCTGGACGGCACGTCGGTCGAGGTCGCGTCCACGCTGCTCCAGCTCGAGCAGACGTTCGCGGATGTCGGACGCGCCGAGGCCGTCGTGTACGCGTCGCCGACGACCGTGGACGAGATCGAGGGCATCGCCGACGACTCCGGCTGGTACGCCGTCGAGGAGCTGCAGACCGTCGTGCACCGCGGTCCCGCCGTCGCGTCCGACGAGGTCAGGCGGGCTGTGGACGCGGACCTGCCGGGCATCGTCGAGCTGTTGTCCGACGAGCTGGTCGGGAACCGGGCGCGGCTGCTGCGGTGGCTCGGGCACCGGCTGGACGACCCGCGCTGCTCGCTGCTGGTGGTCGACGACGGCGACCGGATCGGCGGGTTCGTGTCGTCGTTCGGCGAACGCGGGGTCGGGCTGGTCGAGCAGTGCGTCGTGCGTCCGGCGCGGCGGCGTCGGGGCGTGGGGCGGTCGTTGGTGGTGTCCGCGGTCTCGGTCCTGCGGTCCTCCGGCGCGATGCTGGTCGCGTCGCAGGTGGACGAGGGTCCGGGTGAGCGGTTCGCCGAGGCGTGCGGGTTCGTTGCGGCGTATCCCGTGACTGCTTATGTACGCAGAGTGGATGAGCTGCTCGACTGAGTTACTTAGTTGCCGCGTGACATATCCTTAGCAGGACTAAGGGAGTCTGTGTGCGCGAGCGGTTGCCGGTCGAGGTGTGGGTTCTGGTCGCGGCGAGCTTCATCATCGCCGTGGGGTTCGGGATCGTGGCGCCCGTTCTGCCGGTGTATGCGGCCACGTTCGGTGTGGGCCACACGGCGGTGGCGGCCCTGATCAGCGCGTTCGCGTTCGTCAGGCTGGCGTTCGCGCCGATGAGCGGCCGGCTCGTCAACCGGTTCGGCGAGCCCCGCGTGTACATCGTGGGCATCCTCATCGTCGCTCTCGGCACCGCGATGTGCGGGTTCTCGTCGAGCTACGCCGAGATGCTGTCCTGGCGCGCGCTGGCGGGCGTCGGGTCGACGATGTTCACGGTGGCCGCTCTCGGCCTGCTGATCCGGATCACCCCGGCGCCGATGCGCGGGCGGGCCTCCGGGATGTGGGCGGCGGGCTTCCTCGTCGGCAACATCGCGGGACCGATCGTGGGCGCGGGCCTGGTGCCGTTCGGGCTGTGGGTGCCGTTCGTGTCGTACGGCCTGCTGCTGTGCGTCGCGGCGTTCGTGGTCTGGTACTTCCTCCGCAAGTCAACGTTGACAGCGCTCGACAAGACCAACACCGACGTGCCGATGTCGGTGCGCGAGGCCGTCCGGCACGGCGCGTACCGCGCGGCGCTGGCGTCCGGGTTCGCGAACGGCTGGGCCGTGTTCGGCGTGCGGATCTCGCTGGTGCCGGTGTTCGTCATCGAGGCGCTGGAGCACAGCGCGGCCGTCGCGGGCATCTCCATGTCGGTGTTCGCCGCCGGCAACGCCGCGATGCTGTTCCTGTCCGGCCGGCTCGCCGACACCCGCGGCCGCAAGCCCGTCGCGATCGCCGGTCTGGTCATCAGCGGTCTCGCCACGGTCGGGATGGGCTTCACGGGCGACCTGTGGACGTTCATGGCCGCGTCGTTGATCGCCGGCATGGGTGCCGGTCTGCTGAACCCGCCGCAGAACGCCGTCGTGGCCGACGTCATCGGCCCGCGCGGCAAGGGCGGGCCCGTGCTCGCCGGCTTCCAGATGGTGACCGACCTCGGCGCGATCATCGGCCCGCTGTGCACCGGCCTGCTGGCCGACTCGTTCGGGTTCGAGGCGTCGTTCGCCGTCACCGGGGCCGCGCTGCTGCTGTCGCTCGGCTTCTGGTTCGTCTCGCCCGAGACCCTGCCCACACATGAGGAAGAGCACACGGCCGTCGCCGTCGCTCCCGAGTGCGGCCGCCTCGACGAAAGCGCCGAGATCCCCACCGGGGAACGGGTCGGCGGCAAACCGCGCCACCCGGAAGCGTGATCGGCCGCTCAGCTTCCTATCAGTCTGGGTCGCTACCCTCGTGGCCGTGGGTGGAGCAGAGCGCAGTGCGCGGAAGAAGAAGCAGGCCGCGCTTGCGGTGGCCCAGGCCAGGGGCGCGAGCGGCGGTTCGGACAGGACGAAGGTCATCGCCGGTGTCGCCGTCGTGGCCGTGCTGGCCATCGCGGTGATCGGGTACGTGGTCTTCCAGTCGAACTCGTCCTCGACGTCCACGTCGGACGCCATCCCGCTGGCCCCGGCCGACCACACGATCTCGGCGCCCGCGGTCCGCGACGGCAGCACCGTGCTGGTGGGCAAGGACACCGCGACCGTGACCGTCGACGTGTACGAGGACTTCCTCTGCCCGATCTGCGGCACCTTCGAGAAGACCTACGGCACCGACATCAAGAACGCGGTCGACGACGGCAAGGTCAAGATCCGTTACCACGTCCTGCCGATGCTGAACCGCCTGTCGAACCCCGAGGGCTACTCGACCGAGTCGGCCAACGCCGCGCTGTGCGTCGCCGACGACGGCAAGTTCAACGCCTACCACGCCGCGCTGTTCGCCAAGCAGCCCGAGGAGGGCGACGCCGGCTACACCAAGGACCAGCTCATCAAGCTGGGCAAGGAAGTCGGCGTCACGTCCGCCACGTTCGAGTCGTGCGTGCAGAACCAGACCTACAAGTCGCAGCTGGACGAGCTGATGACGAAGACCAGCAACGACCCGGTCCTCAAGGACGCCGAGACCGGTCGCTTCCGCGGCACGCCGAGTGTCGCCGCGAACGGCAAGCTCGTCGACCTCGACAACAAGAACTGGCTTTCCGACCTGACTAGGTGAGTCCGTCGATCGGCGCCTGGCCCTGGGTCCACCGGGCCAGGCGCTGTGCTTTCCCGACCTCCGTGCGCGGCAGCTTTCCCGGCTCGAGCACGTGCACCCGGCACGTGATGCCGAGGCGTTCCCTGAGCTTCCCGGTGAGCTGCTCCTCGACGTCCTGAGTGGACTCGACTGCCACGTGCAACTGCGCCGTGGTGGTGCGGCGGTCCTCGACGATCAGGTAGTGCGGGCTCGCGTGCTCCAGCACGACGGCCTCGATCTCCGTCGGGAACACGTTGACGCCGCGGATGACGAGCATGTCGTCCTTGCGCCCCTTGAGCTTGCTCATCCTGCGCAGCGTGCGCTGCCCCGCCGGCTCGTGCAGCGTCGCCACGTCACCCGTGCGGTAGCGCAGCAGCGGCATGCCGGTCTTGGTGAGCGTGGTGAAGACGAGCTCGCCGTCGAGCGTCTCCGGGAAGAAGTGGTCCTCGGCGATGTTGAGAAGTCCTTCGGAGTCAAGGGACTCGCACGCCACACCCGGCCCGATGACCTCCGACAGCCCGTAGATGTCCAACGCCCTGATGCCGAGGCGTCGTTCGATCTCCTGCCGCATCTCCTCGGTCCACGGCTCGGCACCGAACACGCCGACCTTGATGCTCGTGTCCTGGAGGTCGTCCGCGAGCCGCAACGCGTACGACGGCGTGCAGCACAACACGTCCGGCTTGAGGTCGTTGATGAGCCGCACCTGCCGCTCGGTCATGCCACCGGACATGGGGATGACCGTGGCGCCGAGCTCCAGGCCGCCGTGGTGCACCCCGAGCCCGCCCGTGAAAAGCCCGTAGCCGTACGCGTTGTGGATGATCGAGCTCTTGGTCGCCCCCGCGCCCTTCAGCGCCCTGGCCATGACCTGGGACCAGATCGCGACGTCGTTCGCGGTGTACGGGATGAGCGTCGGCCGCCCGCCCGTGCCCGACGAGCCATGGACGCAGACGACGTCCCCCTGCGGCGCCAGCTGCAGGCCGAACGGGTAGTGGTCCCACAGGTCCTGCTTGGTGATCGTGGGCAGCAGGTGGATCTCGTCGAGACGCACGTCTGTGCCGCGCGTCACTCCGATTTCCCTCAGCCGAGCGCCCTGGAGGTTGTCGGTCTGCAGGAGGCGGTCGACCAGGTGCCGGAGGCGCTGTTCCTGCAGCTCGCGGCGGGCGTCGGGGTCCATGCGCTCGACCTTCGGGTCGAACGGCTCTGCGGCGGTCATCACCCGGTCCTACCAGCCCGAATGCGGTTTGGATACCCCCGATTTTTATCTTGTGGCACAGGTGATGTACGGTATTGCCACACGAGATCGAGAGGGAAACCTCCCGGGAACGTGGACCTTCAAGGGGCTGTGGCGCAGCTGGTAGCGCATCACACTGGCAGTGTGAGGGTCAGGGGTTCGAGTCCCCTCAGCTCCAC
>NZ_DASVFL010000154.1:0-12955 GCF_036380075.1 Lentzea sp.
CGACCTGATCGACGACCGGATCCTCGGCGAGATCGCGCTGATCGGTACCCCTGAAGACATGCCGGCCCTGTGCCGCAAGCGCTTCGGCGGCCGCGTCGACCGCGTGTCGTCCTACTTCGGCTGGCCCGTCGACGATCCCGACCGGCTGCGGGCCATCCTCGCCGACTTCGCCGAACCCGCGACCCCGGAGGTGGTCCGATGACCCGCCTGACCAGCGCCGACCTGGTGGCCCGCGCCGAGATCAGCGATACGCTGCACGCCTACAGCCGCGGCGTGGACCGCTGTGACATCGACCTGCTGGCCGACCTGTTCACCGAGGACGGATCGTTCGACTACGGACACGGCAACGTCACCGCGGGCCGCGACGCGCTGCGCGCCCTGTTCACGACGGCCACCGGCCGCTACACCGCGACCAGCCACCACGTCTCGACGGTGAGCTTCCTGCACGTGGGCAACGGCACCGCGCGGACCATCGCCTACGTGTACGCCTTCCACGACAACACCGAACAGGACCGGCACCTGCACATCTGGGGCTGCTACGAGGACGAACTCGTCGACGAGGGCGACCGCTGGCGGATCAAAACCCGCAAGGTCCGGGTCGCGGGTGTCAAGACCACCGGTTCGGAGCCGCTTCCCGACCGGTTCCAGCGCTACGCCCGGCACCCGAACCAGTAGGCGCACCATCCTGGTTCTGCCGGGCAGCACCGGTGGAACGTCCCGAGCTCGCCGCTCTCGCGCACGCGGATCACCCGATCTCGGCTCCGCTGAGCGACAGCACGGTGGATCACTTCCTCCACCGGGCCGTCCGCGCGGGGCAGGTCGTCGCCGACAGCTGGAATCGCATCGCCAACGCCGTCAGCCGCGCCTACCAGTCCCGTGTCACCGCGCGGCTGGTCCAGCGCCTCCAACTGCTGACCGTCGCGGCCGGGCTGCTGCTCGGAGCGCGGGTCACCCACGGAGCGGCCGGGGAATGCCGCGAAGTCGACACGTCCGTTCTAGGGTGGGCGGATGAAGGTTCTGTCCATCCAGTCGGTCGTCGCCCACGGCCACGTCGGCAACTCCGCCGCCGTGTTCCCGCTGCAGCGCCTCGGGGTCGAGGTCGTGCCGATCCCCACGGTGAACTTCTCCAACCACACCGGGTACGGCGCGTGGCGCGGTCCGCTGCTGCCGCCGTCGGACGTGGCCGAGATCCTGCTCGGGGTTGAGGAACGCGGGGTGTTCCCTCAGGTCGACGCCGTGCTGTCGGGCTACCAGGGCGGCACGGGCATCGCCGACGTGATCATCGACGCGGTGGGCAGGGTGAAGGCCGCGAATCCGGCGGCGCTCTACGCGTGCGACCCGGTGATGGGCAACGCCAAGTCCGGCTGCTTCGTCGCCCCCGAGATCCCCGTGCTGCTGCGCGACCGGGTCGTGCCGGTCGCCGACATCATCACCCCGAACCAGTTCGAGCTGGGCTTCCTCACCGGCACTGAGCCGGCGAGCGTCGAGGAGACGCTGGCGTCGGCAGACCTGGCCCGCGCGATGGGGCCGTCGACCGTGCTGGTCACGAGCGTCGAGCGGCCCGACCGGGAGGAGGGCACGATCGAGATGCTCGTCGTGGACACCGCCGGGTCGTGGCTCGTGAGCACCCCGCACCTGCCGTTCAAGGCGAACGGGTCCGGCGACGTCACGGCCGCGCTGTTCACCGCCCACTACGTCCAGGCCAAGGACGCGGCACTGGCGCTGGAGCGCACCGCGTCGAGCGTCTTCGACCTGATCGACCTGACGTACCGCTCGGGTGAGCGCGAGCTGCGGCTGGTGCAGGCCCAGGAGTTCTACGCGAACCCGCGGATGCAGTTCAAGGCCACGCAGGTGCGCTGAGCCCGGATCACGCGGCAGGCCCACCACCCTGGGTGCTCCGGGGTGGTGGGCCTGTTCGGCACCACGGCGTCCATTCGCACACCATTCCCGCCCGGCAGAATGCACAAACAGCGAGTTTGACGTTCTTCGATTCCGGCCGTGAAGATGAAGTCATCGTTTAATCGACCGTCACGCCGGGCGTTCCACGAATTGCCCGCCGCGTTCGATTGACATCACCTCGCCGAGACGGGATGACATCGATGAGCGTTGTTCACGACTGGCAGCTGCGGGACGGGAAAGCGGTGTGGCACCCCTACACGCAGCACCAGAACTGGATCTCCGACGACCCGCTGGTGATCGACCGCGCCGAGGGCGTGTGGCTGACGGACGTGTCCGGCCGCCGCTTCCTCGACGCGTGCGGCTCGCTCTGGGTGACCTCCTACCGGCACGGGGATCCGCGCATCAAGGCCGCCGTGGCCGAGCAGCTCGGGCAGCTGGACCACTCGTCGTTCTTCGGGGCGACGCACACACCGGGCATCAGGCTGGCCGAGCGCCTGCTCGAGCTGGCGCCGACGTCCGCTGACAGCGCCGACCGCCTGTCGAAGGTCTTCTACGGCAACGACGGCGCGTCGGTGGTCGACGCGGCGCTCAAGATGGCCTACCAGTTCTCCGTGCGTTCCGGGGACCCGCGGGAGGTGATTCTGCATTTGGAGAATTCTTTCCACGGCGACTCCATCGGCGCGTCGAGCATCATGGGTGGCGACCAGTCGCGGTCGGCCTACGGTCCTTTGTTGCCCGAGGCCCGGAAAACGGAGTCGCCGGGGCCGGTGAACGGTGAGGATCCCGCCGCCGCGGCGGCGCGGGCGATCGCGTCGCTGGAGTCGGTGCTCGCCGAGGTCGGCAGCCGGTGCTGTGCGTTGATCGTCGAGCCGATGATCCAGGGCGCGGGCGGGATGCGGCCGTACGACGCGAGCTTCCTGCGGGCGTGCCGCGCGCTGGCCGACCGGCACGGCTTCCTGCTGATCTGCGACGAGGTGGCCGCCGGGGTGGCCAGGACCGGCCGGATGTGGGCCACCGAGCACGCCGGGATCGTGCCGGACATCATGTTGTGCGGCAAGGGCGTCACCGGTGGGGTGCTGCCGCTGTCGGCCTTGCTGACGACGGACCGCGTGGCGAGCGTCTTCGCCGACTCGGACCCCTCGCTGATGTTCTTCCACGGTCACACCTACGCGGCCAACCCGCTCGCCTGCGCGGCGGCGTTGGAGAACCTGGCCATCGCCACCGAGCTCGACCTGCCCGCGGTGGCCCGGCAGAAGGGCGACCTGCTCGGTGACCTGCTCGGACCCGTCGCGAAGCACGCGGCGGTGCGCGAGGTGCGCCGGCTCGGCGTGATGACGGGCATCGAGCTCGGCACCGACGTTCCCCGAGCCGGGTTCCGGGTGTGCCGGGCGGCGCAGGACCGCGGGGTCTGGATCCGTTCGCTGGGCGACACGCTGGTGCTCATGCCGCCGTTGGCGATCACGCCCGACGAGCTGGAGCTGATGACCGGTGTCGTGGAGGCGTCGCTGGACGAGGTCTTCGCGAACTGACGGACGAGGGCGGTGAGCACACGGCTCACCGCCCTCGTCCGCACCGGTCACACCGCGGCGTCGATGAGGGCCGCGAGCTCGGCCGGCGTCGGCGCCTCGAACACCATCCGCACGGTCAGCTCCACGCCGAGCTTCCCGCGCACCCGGCTCAGCAGCCGGGTCACCAGCATGGAATGCCCGCCCAGCTCGAAGAAGTTGTCGTGCACGCCCACCTCGTCGGCGTCGAGGACATCCACGAACAGGTCGCACACCACGGTCTCGTGGTCGGTGCTCGGCGCGTGCCGTGCCGTGCCGACACGGGCCGGCTTCGGCAGCCTGGCCTGGTCGACCTTGCCGTTGGCGTTGACCGGTAACGCCTCCAGCACGACGAACGCCGTCGGGACAACGGCTTCCGGCACCGCGGCGGCGACGTGCCTGCGCAGCTCCGCGGGTGTCGGGGCGGGGCACGACCGGTCGGGGACGACGTACGCGACCAGTCGCCGGTCCCCCGGCTGGTCCTCCCGCAGGACGGTGGCGGCCTGCCCGACGGCCGGATGCGTCGCCAGCACCGAGTTCAGCTCGCCCAGCTCGACGCGCACCCCGCGGATCTTGACCTGGTCGTCGACGCGCCCGACCAGCTCCAGCGTTCCGCCGGGGCGCCAGCGGCCCATGTCGCCGCTGCGGTACATCCGCGTTCCCGGCGGCCCGAACGGGTTCGCCACCATCCGCGCCGCGGTCAGGCCGGGCTGCCCGAGGTAGCCGTGCGCCACGTTGTTGCCCGCCAGGTACAGCTCGCCGACGACCCCGACCGGCACCGGCCGCAGCCGCTCGTCCAGCACGTACACCTGCGTGTTCCAGATCGGCGGGCCGACGGTGGGCAGGTGCGGCCACTCGGCGGTGTCGACCGGCAGCGCGGCGCCTGTCACGCCGTGGGTCTCCGACGGGCCGTACTCGTTGTGCAGCACCAGGTTCGGCCTGGCCGCGTGGAAGGCCCGGACCGACGGGGTCAGCTGGAGCATCTCGCCGCCCTGCACCAGGTGCCGCAACGCCTCCAGCCCCAAGCCCTGCTCGGTCGCGGCCTCGTAGACCGCGGCCATGACCGCGTTGGTGGCGTAGAACTCGGTGACGCGCTCGTCGTCTAGCCACCGGGCCAGGCGCGCCGGATCCGCGCGGGTGTCGTCGTCGGGGACGCACAACGTCTTGCCGTTGATCAGCGCGGTGAGCATCTCGTGCTCCGACATGTCGAACCCGACGGCGCTGAACTGGGCGACCCGCGAGCCCGGCTCGTGCGGCACCTGGGTCGCGTGCCAGAGCATCTCGTTGAGCAGTACCTTGGCCGGGAGCACCACGCCCTTGGGCCGCCCGGTGGAGCCGGAGGTGTAGACGACGTAGTTCGGTGTGTCCGGCGTCAACGGCGACGGGCGGTCCTCCGCACGGGGATTCGTCGCCGGCCAGTCCGCGAGGTCGTCGAGAACCAGTGCGTCGTCAAGGAAAGAGCCGGCCGACGCGGTGATGACGACCGCCGGGCGGGCGTCCTCGATCATGAAGCGGATGCGGTCGTCCGGGTGGGCGGGGTCGATCGGCAGGTACGCCGCGCCGCACTTCAGCACGCCGACGAACGCCTCGACCTGCCGCGGCCCGCGGGCGAGCAGGACGCCCACGTGGTCGCCAGGACCGATGCCGCGCGACAGGAGCAGGTGCGCGATCCGGTTGGCCCGGTCGTTCAGCTCCGCGAACGTGACCTCGCCGTCCCCCGACCTGATCGCGACGGCCCGCGGTGTCGCGGCGACCTGTTTCTCGACGAGCTCGGGCAGTGTGGTGTCGGGCAGCGGGACGTCGGTCGCGTTCCACGTGTGGAGGACGTCCGCGCGTTCGGTGCCGACGAACAGGTCCACTTCGGACAGCGGCAGGTCCGGCTCGGCGACCCAGCGCTCGAACAGCGCGGCGAACCGGGCCGCCATCGACGCGGCCGAGTCCGGCAGGTAGAGGTCGGTGGCGAACTCCAGCCTGCCGTGGATGCCCGTGGGCGACGCGCCGGCGCTGTGCCGTTCGGTGAGGTCGAACACGAGGTCGACGAGTGCCGCGCCGGTGAAGACGTCGGTCGTCTCGGCCACCAGGCCGGGCAACCGAAAACCGTCGCCGTCCCTCTCCCCCGCCAGGAGCAGCATGACGCCGAACAGCGGGTTGCGGGCGAGCGACCGGCCCGGGTTGACCGTCTCGACGACGTCGTCGAACGGCGCGTCCTGGTGGTCGAACGCGTCCAGGTCGATCGCGCGGACCCGGCGCACCAGGTCGAGCAGGGTCGGGTCGCCGGAGGTGTCGGTGCGCAGGACCACGGTGTTGGCGAAGAACCCGACGAGGTCGTCGAGCGCCGGGTCGCCGCGGCCGGACACCGGGGTGCCGATCGGGATGTCCGTCGTGGCGCCGAGCCTCGTCAGCAGCGCGGCGACGGTGGCCTGGACGACCATGAACACGGTGGTCCCCGTCCGCCTGGCCAGTGCGGTCGCAGCCCGGTGCGGCTGCGCCCCGATGGTGATCGGCACGGCTCCCCCGCGTCCCGTGGCGACCGGCGGCCGCGGCAGGTCGGCGGCGGGCGCGTCCTCCGGCAGGTCCCGCAGGGTCCGGCGCCAGAAGTCGAGCTGCCGGGCGATCGGCGGTGTCCGGTCGCCCTCGGGTCCCAGGAACCCGGCCTGCCACAGCGCGTAGTCCGCGTACTGCACGGGCAACGGGGTCCAGGCGGGTGCCGATCCGGACAGCCGGGCCGCGTAGGCGTCGTGCAGGTCCCGCGCCAGGGGACGCATCGACCAGCCGTCGGTGCCGATGTGGTTCACCGTCAGCAGCAGCACGTGCTCGTCCGGTCCCAGGCCGAACAACCGGGCCCGCAGCGGCAGGTCCGCGGACAGGTCGAACGGCGTGTCGACGTCCTGCCGGATCGCGGCGTCCAGGTCCTCCGGGTGCTCGACCGGCAGGGCGACGCGCACCGACCCGACCGGGAGCACGGTCTGGTGCGGAGCGCCCTGGTACTCGGTGAACACCGTGCGCAGGGCCTCGTGGCGGGCGAGGACGTCCCCCACCGCCGCTTCCAGGGCCGCGCGGTCCAGGCCGCCGCGCAGCCGGATGGCGAACGGCAGGCTGTACGCGGCGGACGCGCCCAGCTGGCCGATGAACCACATCCGCCGCTGCGCCGGGGAGAGCGGGACCAGGTCAGGCCGTGCCACCGGCCGGATCGCCGCCCTCGCCGTCCCGTGTGCCCGGACCAGCTCGGCCAGCCCAGCGGGAGTCGGGGCGTCGAAGACGCACCGGACGGGGACGTCGACGTCGAGCCGGCCCACCAACTGGGCGGCCAGCAGCGAGTGCCCGCCCAGGTCGAAGAAGTTCGAGTGCACCCCGACCTCGGCCACGCCGAGCACCTCGGCGAACAACGCGCAGAGGCGCGCTTCCCCGGCGTTGCGCGGCGGGACGGTGGCGACCGGCAGCTGGGGTTCCGGCAGCGCGGACTTGTCGAGTTTTCCGTTGCCGATCAACGGAAGCCGCTCCAACCGGATCACCGCGCGCGGGACCAGGTGCGACGGCAGCCGTGCACCGAGCCACTCGCGGACGCGTTCCGCCGAGTCCTCGTGCTCGGAGACGACGTACCCGACCAGTCCGGTCTCGCCGTTGCCGTCGCGGCGCGCGACCACGGCGGCGGACGTGACCTCGGGATGTTCCTCCAGTGCGGCCCGGACTTCTTCCGGCTCCACGCGGATTCCCCGGATCTTGACCTGGTCGTCCGCACGGCCCTCGAAGCGCAGCTGACCCGCGCTCGTCCGGACGAGGTCGCCGGTGCGGTACATCCGCCGGCCCGCCTCGAACGGGCTGGCGACGAACCGTTCGGCCGTCAGGTCAGGACGGTCCACGTAGCCGCGGGCCAGGCCCGCACCGGCGACGTAGAGCTCGCCGACAGCGCCGTCCGCGACCGGCCTGAGCCGGTCGTCCAGGACGTGGACCCGCATGCCGGCGAGCGGCCGTCCGATGGGCAGCACGCCTTCGTCCACTTCGGACAGGTCCGCGACGGTGGTGGTGATCGTGGTTTCGCTGAGCCCGTAGGCGTTGACGACCGGCACCGGGCAGTGGTCTCGCCACCGCCGCAGGTCCGCGGCGTGGCCGGCTTCGCTGCCGATCACCACCAGCCGCAGGCTTTCCACCGACCCGAGCGCGTGCGTCCACCGCGTCCAGTACGAGGTGGGCAGGTTGACCACCGAGACCTGTTCCCGGGCGAGGAAGGCCTCCAGGCGCGCGGGTGGCGGCACCGCCTCGGGCATGACCACCACCCGGCCGCCGACCGCCAGCGTCGGGAAGAGCTCCTCGGCGTGCACGTCGAACGCCACGTTGGCGAACTGCAGCACGCGGTCTTCCGCCGTCAGCTCGTACTTCTCCGCCACGGCCAGCGCGTGGCCGGCCAGCGCACCACGCGGGACCGCCACGGGTTTCGGCTTGCCGGTCGAACCGGACGTGAACACGACGTACGCGAGGTCGTCGGGGTGCGTCGCGCACGGTCCGGCCACTTCCCGCCCCGGCTCGACCACCTGCACACCCTCGGGCGCGGCTCCGTCGGTGACGATGAACCTCGCCCCCGCGGCGTCGACCATCCGCTGCACGCGCGGGCCCGGCGCGTCGGGGTCGAGCGGGAGGTACGCGGCACCCGACCAGAGCACGCCGAGCAGCGCGGCCGCGAGCCCGGTCCCCCTCGGCAGCCGCACCGCCACGACGTCGTCCGGCCGGACACCGGCCTTCACAAGTGCCGCGGCGATCTCGCCCGCCGCGACACCGAGCTCGCGGTAGGTCAGCCGGCCGTCGTCGGCCACGACCGCGATCGCGGCGTCGCCCCGCAGGCGGATCTGTTCGTCGATGAGATGGCCGACGTCCACTGGTCGCTCCTGTCAGCTCGGTTGTGCCCGCGGGCTCTGCGGTCGCAGGTCCGTCCAGTGCTCCTGGACGTACGTCAGGCAGGACTCGCGGCCGGCGAGTCCGAAGACGCTCGTCCACCCCGCGGGCACGTCCGCGAACGCCGGCCACAGCGAGTGCTGCCCCGCGGCGTTGACGAGCACGCGGAACTGCTCGTCCGGTGCGTCGAACGGGTTGGCTGTCAACGACTTCTCCCCTCGGCTGGGTCCAGTGCGGCGGTGAGGTTCGCCAGCAGCCCGGCTTCGGCCCGGCGCACCGACTCGGTGGTCCTCGCGGCGTAGAGCTCGTGCAGCTCGAGACCGGGCAGCTGGCGGGCGACGTCGGACAGGCCGTGTCCCGCGCACAGGTCGAGCACGACCTTCCCGGTGCGGGCTCGCTGCCACGCGACCAGATCCGTCTCGGCCACGGGCAGGCCGAGGGTCGTCATGAGGACGACGGCGTCGGGCCGGACGAGCTCCAGCTCCCGCGGGCCGATGACGTGGTGGTAGGCGGGCGAGTGGAAGGACAGGTAGTCGGCGGTGGCCAGCACCTCGTGCAGCGGAGCCCATCGCGGCGCGCCCGCGGGGGTCTCGCGCGGCCTGGGCGTGTGGAACACGACGTCCATGCCCAGTGCCGTGGCGATCCGGCCGACGCCCTGCCCGACGTTGCCGAAGCCGATGATGCCCAGGCGTCGTCCGGACAGCTCCCCGCGTGCCGGGGCGGCGTGCCGTGCCCGCACCAGGAGTTGTTCGGCGACGAACTCGATCGTGCCGATGTCGCCGTACCCGTGGATCGGCGAGACCGTGACGCCGTGCCTGCTCGCGTAGTCGAGGTCCACGCGGTCGGTCGACGTGGCGCGCAGGCCGATGTAGCGCAGCGAAGGCAACTGCGCCAGCCGGTCCGCGCCGAGCTCGTCCTTCCACCCGGCCAGGACGGCGTCCGTCCTGGCGAACTCACCCCGGACGGCCGACGGCCAGTCGTCGACGACCAACGGCGGTCGCTCGCTCATCGGCCGCAACCGCTCCAGCAGCTCGGCGGACGGCCAGACGCCGGGCAGCACGGAGATCTGGGAGAACGTGGATCCCCTCACAACGCCGCCACGGGTGGCACGACGGCCTCGATGAGGTGAGGACCGGGCTCGGCGAGTGCCTCGCGGAGCTGGGCCGCGAACCCCTCCGCGGTGTCGGCCCTGGTCGCGGGCACGCCCATCCCCGCGGCCAGGGCGACGAAGTCCACCCCGGAGATGTCGATGAACTCGCGGGCCCTGGCCAGGTCGGCGTCGTGGAAGACGCCGACCCTGCCCAGTTCGCCCGCGAGGATCGCGTAGGAGGAGTTGTTCAGGACCACGGTGGTGACGTCCAGGCCCTCCCGCGCCTGTGTCCACAGGGACTGCGGCGTGTACATCGCGCTGCCGTCGGCCGCGAAGCAGAGCACCGGACGGCCCGGGCAGGCGAGTGCCGCTCCGGTCGCGACGGGGGTGCCCATGCCGATCGACCCGCCGGTGAGGCTGAGCCAGTCGTGCGGCGGCGCGCCGGCCGTCGAGGCCGGCAGCCGCTGACCCGAGGTCATGGACTCGTCGACGAGCACGGCGCCTTCGGGCAGCAGCGCACCGGCGACGGCCGCGACCGCGTCCGCCGTCAGCTCGCCGGTGGGCAGGCCCGGACGAGGCGCGGGGCCGTCGTCCGGGCGGACGTCGGCCGCGACCAGGTCGGCCAGGTACTCCAGCGCCGCCGGTACCGCGCCGATCTCGTGCACCTCGGTGTCCGGGGCGACGAGAGCGCTGGGCTTGCCCGGATAGGCGAAGAACGCCACCGGGGGCCGGGCACCGGCGAACACGACGTGCCGGTAGCCGCGCAACGCGGCCAGGGCGTCGTCGACCGGGTACGGCAGCCGCGCCAGGTCCGGGATGCCCGCTCCGCGCTCGTGCCGGGCCGGCGACTTCTCCGCCAGCAGCGCGGACCCGGTCGCCCGCGCTATCCGGCTGGCCGCACGCAGTCCAGCCCGTCGCATGTTCGCGCCACCGACGAAGAGCAGGCAGCCGTCCTGTTCTCGCAGCACCTTGGCGATCCGCTCGACCTCGCCCGCGTCGAAGGTGTCCTGTGTGGACTCCGGGACCGGGGCCGCGCTCGCCCCGTCCGACCAGCAGACGTCCGAGGGGAGGACGAGAGTGGCCACCCCGCGTCTCGTCCGGGCTGCGACGACGGCGTCCACCGCGTCCCTGCCGACGTCCTCGACGCTCGTGGTCCGCCGGACCCAGGCCGAGACGGTGCCGGCCATGGCCTCGATGTCGGAGTCCAGCGGCGGGTCGAACGCCTTGTGGTAGGTGGCGTGGTCGCCGACGAGGTTCACCAGCGGGGTGCCGGCCCGGCGGGCGTTGTGCAGGTTCGCCAGGCCGTTGCCGAGACCGGGCCCGAGGTGCAGCAGCGTGGCCGCGGGCCGGTCCGCCATCCGGCCGTAGCCGTCGGCGGCACCGGTCGCGACCCCCTCGAACAGGCACAGCACGTTGCGGATCACGGGCCTGGCCGCCATCTCGGCGACCAGGTGCATCTCCGACGTGCCGGGGTTGGTGAAGCAGACCTCGACGCCGGCGGCGCCGAGGGTCTCCACCACCACCTGGGCGCCGTTCATGCCGCGATCTGCACGCGCTTGAGGTGCCGCTCGGGGTCCTCGAAGGCGTTGCGGGAGTGCAGCATCCGCCAGTTGTCCCAGACCAGCAGGTCACGCCGCCGGTAGCGGACCGCGATGTGGCGCTCGGCGTACAGCTCGTTGCCCCGGTCGACCAGCCGCCGGGCCACGTCGTCGCCCTCCGGCACGGCGAGGTAGTTGGTGGAGAACCGGAGGATCACCTCGCCGTCGCGTTCCTCCAGCACCGGGTGCTCCGCGGTGGGGCGGACGCCGTGGCGCGCGAGGCCCTCGGTGGAACCCCAGCGGTACACGGTGTCCCGCAGGTGGGAGCGTTCCTCCTCGGTGAACTCGGCGAGGATGCGGTGGCCGTCGAAGATCGTGGTCTCGCCGCCCTGCCCGGCGGGCGGGGTGACGCACCAGAGAGCGAGGTAGCGGGGCGGAGTTCCCTGGAACTCGTAGCCCTCCGTGTGCGGCGTCAACGCCCCGCGGTTCTGGCCGTGGTTGACGTCGTCCATCCCGCGCTCCGGCTTCACGTCCCCCACCACCGTCCCCGTGGGCGTCGGCTGGAACTCGCCCATCTCCTTCAGGAACGCCACGTGGTCGAACGACTCGGGAACGTCCACCACGTGCACGAAACCGTTGTTGCCCAGCAACTGCCGGAACGCGTACCGCAGCACGCCGTCGGCGAGCTCGGTGCCGTTCATGTCCACACAGGACAGAACGCTGTCGGGACTCCTGGCCATGACGTCCTCCTCGGATCAGGTGGTGTGGTGAGTCACGAGACGGTCCCGCGCACTCGCGGCGCGGACCGTTTTGTTGATGGTGGCGAGGACCGCGACGAGCAGCATGATCGCGGCGAACACCAGCAGGGCGCCGGTGGCGCCGATGCGCTCGTACAGGAACGCGCCGGTCAGCCCGGCGAGCGGCACGGGCGCCCCGGCCACCAGGACCGCCGCGCTCTGCACCCGTCCCATCAGCTCGTCCGGGATCAGCACCAGCCAGCGCGCCATGATCACCGCGTTCCACACCGGCCAGACCGACAGCGTCAGGCCGAGCAGCAGGCCCGTCGACACGTAGTCGGTCGCCAGCGCGAGTGCCGCGACCGCGGGCGCGCCGATCCAGGCGACGCCCGCGACGACCAGCCGCAGCGACGTGACCCGCTTCTGGATCAGCGGTGCCACGACGGAACCGAGCACTCCCCCGGCGCCGCCGAGGGCGAGCATGAGGCCGATCTCGATCTCGGACGTCCCCCTGCGCTGCGCGATGACGACGAGCAGCAGGAACAGGCCGTTGATGACGAAGTCGCTCGCGGAGACGAACAACGCCGTCGACCGCAGGAACGGGTTGCGCCAGAACCAGACGACGCCTTCCTTCATCTCGCGCCGCAGGTGCGGCACCTCGGTCCGGGCGGGCGCCGGCAGCGGTGTGCGCAGGGCCAGCACGGTCAGCAGCGAGCCCACGTAGGCCAGGGCCTCGGCCACGAACGGCAGGAAGCTCCTGATCCCGAACAGCAGGCCGCCCAGCGGCTGCCCGGCGAGCTCCGTGCCGTAGGTGCGGGCCTGGTTCAGCGCGATCGCCGTCGGCAGCTGCCGTTCGTCGTCGACGATCCTGCGCAGCGCGGCCGACTCGGCCAGCTGGAACGGGACCGCCAGCGTCGCGTCGACCGCCGCGACGACCACCAGGTGCGCGAAGTGCAGCTCGCCCATGACCAGGGCCACCGCGACGCTGCCCGCGGCGACCGCCCGGCCGAGGTCGCACGTGAGCATCACCGCGCGCCGGTCGAGCCGGTCGACGTACGCCCCGGCGGGCAGCTGCAGCAGGACGAACGGCAGGTTGCCGGCCAGTGCGACGATCCCGGCCTTCACCGGTGACTCGGTGATCAGCAGCACCAGCAGCGGCAGGGCCACCGACGACATCGTCGAACCGAGGGCCGACAACGCCTGGCCGAGCCACAGCAGCCGGAAGTCCCGGTTGTGCCGCAGGGCGCGCTCACCCACGTG
>NZ_DASVFL010000155.1:0-44183 GCF_036380075.1 Lentzea sp.
GGCCGGGAGGGGGTTGGCCGTTGATGGAGGCGGCCAGCGGGCGAGCTGCCTTTGAGGGAGGCGGCGGGTGCGGGGAGTCGTCGGGTGGGGACGGCGGCTGGGTGAGACGGCGCAGCGAATGCCGGAGATCAGCGCAGCAGCTCAGGCGAACGGTCGAGGGCGAAGCCGTTGTGAGGTAGGAACGTCTGCCCGGCAACAGCTCGCCGCAGCCAACCCCGCCGGCTCCGACGCCGATCGTGAGAGCGCCGCCGCCACCGACCAGGTCCAGCCGCCGCCACCTACCGCTCCCTGCCCGCCTCCGCTAACTGCCGCCACCGGTGTTGCTGCCGCCGAAGGGCTTCGCGCCCTCACTCACCCTTCCGCCGTTCCTCGACCTGCCACCGCCACCTTGCTGCCACCGCCACCTTGCTGCCGCTCCACCGCTGCCAACCCTGCGTCGATCGTGAGAGCGCCGCCACCTATCGCCGCTGCTGCTGCTGACCACCGTCCGTCTCTCGTTGCTGTCTGCTAGCCGCCGTCTGCCGCGCCGCTCTGCGCAGCAGCCCGCCGATGCCGCTGCCTACCCGTCACCCCGCTAGCTGCCGCCGTTTTTTCCAGCTGCCGCTGGATTTCGCGCCAGCCGCTCACCCCGGCCGTTTCCCGGCCTGCCGCTGCCACCTTGTGTCGCTGCCTTGGCCCTACTGCTGCCGCCCTACCGCCGCCTTAACCCTGCCGCTGCCGTCCTCCGCCCGCCGCTTTCCACCCTGATCGCTCTCCTCCCCAATCCCCGCCCCATCCTCGCCGCCGTCCTGCCGCCCTTTCCGCCCTCTCCGCCCGCACCCCGGTAGAGGTCTGGACCATTTCGTGCTTCAATGACAGCGGGTCGCCGCCTGAACGCGAAAGGTGAGCGATGTCTGCCCGCATCCTGCCCAGGGCACTGACAGCCCTGCTCCTGCTCCTCGGCACCACCCTCGTCCCGCCCACCGCCCAAGCCGCCGACACGTGCGCGCTCAAAGCCCGGCCGCAGGGCAAGGTCCTGCAGGGCTACTGGGAGAACTGGGACGGCGCGTCCAACGGGGTCCACCCGCCGTTCGGCTGGACGCCCATCACCGACGCGCGCATCAAGCAGCACGGCTACAACGTCGTCAACGCGGCGTTCCCCGTCATCCGCTCCGACGGCACCGTGCTGTGGGAGGACGGCATGGACGCCGGCGTCAAGGTCGCGACGCCCGCCGAGATGTGTGCGGCCAAGGCGGCCGGGGCGACCATCCTGTTGTCCATCGGTGGTGCGGCGGCGGGGATCGACCTGAGCTCCAGCGCCGTGGCCGACCGGTTCGTCGCCACCGTCGTGCCGATCCTCAAGCGGTACAACTTCGACGGCATCGACATCGACATCGAGACCGGGCTGGTCGGCAGCGGGAACATCAGCCAGCTGTCGGCGTCGCAGGCCAACCTCGTCCGCATCATCGACAGGGTTCTCGCGGCCATGCCCGCGGGGTTCGGCCTCACGATGGCGCCCGAGACGGCGTACGTGACGGGCGGCAGTGTCGTGTACGGGTCGATCTGGGGCGCGTACCTGCCGATCATCAAGAAGTACGCGGACAACGGGCGGCTGTGGTGGCTGAACATGCAGTACTACAACGGGTCCATGTACGGGTGTGCCGGTGACAGCTACCAGGCGGGCACAGTGCAGGGGTTCGTGGCGCAGACGCAGTGCCTGAACAAGGGACTGGTCGTGCAGGGCACCACGATCAAGGTGCCGTACGACAAGCAGGTTCCCGGCCTGCCCGCGCAGCCCGGTGCCGGTGGCGGGTACCTGAGCCCCTCGCTGGTCGGGCAGGCGTGGAACAGCTTCGGTGGTCAGCTCAAGGGGCTGATGACCTGGTCGGTCAACTGGGACGGGTCGAAGGGCTGGACCTTCGGGGACACCGTGAAGTCGTTGCAGGGAAGGTAGAAGCAGTGCGCGGCCGCCGCACCGTGCGCGGCGGCCGCCGTGCTGGGCGTCAAGCTCGCGGTGCCACCCGCGACTCGTAGGGTGCGGGGCGGTACCGCGGGTCGAAGAAGCAGCCCGTGCCGTACTTCCTGTCGTACGAGGGGCAGGAGGCCGCGATCAGGAACGGGTTGGAGCGCACGCCGAACTTCTCCCACGCCGCCAGCGACTGCATGGCCGCCGCGTACTCGGAGTCGCTGAACGCGCTGTGCGTGGCCTCGGTCGTGAAGGTCTGCACGAGGTTGTACCAGCGGCCGGCCTTCTGGACGGTGTCGCGGTAGGCCGACTCGTGCTCCACGAACGCCGTCGGGTCGCCGATCGCGTGCACGGACAGGACCGGGATGTCGATCTTGCCGGTCAGGTCGCTGTCGTAGGCCAGCTCGGCGCGGGCCGCGGGGTCGGCGGCGAAGCGCTCCACGCCGGCGTTCAGGGCCTTGTCGTCGTGCGAGCCCTGGTAGACGACACCGGTGTTGCTGAACGGGTTCCGGTCGCCCAAGCGGTTGTGCACGATGTCGCGGAACGTGAACGTCGCGAAGTTCAGGTGCGACTGCAGGGTCTCCTCGGGGATCTTGGTGACTGCGAGGATGTCGGTCAGCTTCTGCTGCTGTTCGGGTGTGCGGCTGCCGGCGACGCCGAGGCACTCCTCGACGCGGCCGCGCAGGCCCGCGGTCGTCATCGTGGAACCGGCGCGAAGTCCTTGCCACAGCGGGTACTGCGCCTCGGACGGGCGCGGGTGGTTGCCGCAGTAGTACTGGTAGACCACGCGCAGGTCGACGCGGTAGTCGTAGCCGCGCGAGCCGCCGGCCATGACGCCGCTGGTGAGCAGGGCCGCGTCGTAACCCTTGTACAGCTCGATGGTCTTCGCCGCGACGTTGCCGCCCCACGACTGGCCGTGGAGGAACACCTTGTGCGGCTTGAGCATCGCGCTGACCATCCTGCGCAGGTTGTCCGTGTCCTCGGCCGCCATCCGCGTGCCGTAGCCACCGCGCCGGTACGACGTGCCCGCCCACGCGTAGCCCTCCTTCACCATGACGGCCCAGCGGTTCAGGTCGTCGCGGGTGCGCTCGGGCGTGGGGTCGCCGAGGTCGGGGCCTCCGTGCGAGTGCACGACCAGAGTCTTGTTCCACTTCTTCGGCACGGCGATCGTGTAGTACGCGCCGTTGGCGTCCCGGCCCTCGTAGCAGGTGGTGCCGGCGGGGACGTTCTCCGGGCACGGCGCGGTCGGCGGCAGGGGCACCGGAGACGTGAGACTCGCGGTGAGTGCGAATGCCAGCAGGACGTTCATGGCGGAATCGTCAGTCCGGGTCGTCGAGTGGTCCAGCTCACTCGGGCAAACTTGGGATTTCCCTGACGTTGCCGCCGTGGTCCAGGCGGTGGGCGGACCATGATCGCGGTACGGTCGTGGCGTGCGGTACCCACCCGAACCGTGGCACATGCGCGGATCCGCCGTGATCTCCGTGTTCCGCGTGCCCCGCGGCGTCGTCCCCGCCCAGCACCTGCCCTCCGGTGCGCGGCTGATCTCGTTGGCGGGCAACACCTTCGTGGCCGTCGCGTTCGTGACGTACGCGCCGGGCAGCGTGCTCACCTACGACGAGCTGCTCGTCGCGGCACCGGTCCTGGACCGCGGCTCGGTGGCTGTGACGGTGCCGCAGATCTGGGTCGACAGCGAGGCGTCCCGGGACGGCGGCCGGGAACTGTGGGGCATCCCGAAGAAGCTCGCGCGCTTCGGCCAGGGCTCGTCCATCGCGGCGGTCGCCGTGACCGGCGGCCTGAAGCTCCCCGGCGGCTGGAGGTTCGCCGGTCCCACCGCGCAGCGGCTCGACGGGCGGGACGTGCGGGCCCACGCGGGCATGTCCGGCCGGATCCGCCTGGTCAGGACCGGCTGGTTCATTCCGGCCGGCGGACCGCTCGGCTACCTCACCGGCCGGACGCCGCTGGTGAGCGTCGCGCTGGACGACATGCGGCTGACGTTCGGTCAGGCGCCGTAGCGGACGCTGTTCAGCACGTGCCGGGCCCACGCGTCGTCCGCGGGGTCGTCGTAGAGGCACGTCACGATCAGCAGTTCGCCGAACCGCGCCACGTGCCCGTAGAACTCGTGCCGGATCGTGGTGAGCCACAGCGCGTGCCGCAGCTCGGCGCCGTTCTCGACCAGGTGCTTCTGGTCGGCGGGCACGGACGGCGCGCCCGCGAGCGCCAGCTCGAGCACGCACCGGGCGGACACGCCGGGCGCCTTGCGGGTGTCGAGGAAGACCGTGCGGCCGGGGCCGGCGAACCGCAGGCCGTCCGGCGCCAGGTGCGGCGTGAGGCCGGAGGTCCGTTCGACGCTCCACGGGCCGCGCAGCTCCTGCCGGATCGAGATCGGCAGCTCCACCGGGAACGCGCTGAGCACGTGGTCGCGGTCCCAGGTCCTGCCGAGCAGCGGGTGCACCACGAAGTCGGGTGGCGAACCGGCTTCCACGACCTCGGCGACCACCTCGGCGCCGTCCAGGCCGTCCCACGGCTTGATGTCGTGCGCGAAGGTGCCGGTCAGCCGCAGCGACTCCTCGCCCCACGAGGCGGCGGCGCGCCGGGCGTCCTCGGCCGTGACGCGCATCCACGCGCTGAACCACAGCTCCAGGTCGCCGGTCAGCTCCACGGGCAGCACGCACCGCACGTACGCCGACTCCGCGCCCAGCAGCACGTCGCCGCCCGCCAGGCGTTCGACGCCTCCCGCGAGGGGCGGCAGGCCGAGGTCGAGGTCGATCGCGCCGTCCTCGTCGACCTCCGCGCCGCAGCACGCGCAGGCCGTCACCCGATGTACCGGACGCTGTTGAGCACGTGGTGCGCCCAGGCGCTGTCGGCGGGGTATCGGTAGACGCAGCGCACGGACAGCATCGTGCCACGCCGCACGACGTGCCCGTGGAACACCTGCTCCTCGTGGCCGTAGATGACCTCGCTGAGCCAGAACGCGTGCCGCAGCTCCTCGCCGTCGTGCTCGACCGAGTGCTCCGCGGTCGCCGGGTAGCCGTCGAGCACCGCGCCCAGGAAGTCGCTCGGGCTGCCGCCGGTGAGGTCGCGGTAGACGTCGATCGCCACGGACCGGCCGGGGCTCGTGAACCGGACGGTGCGGCCCTCGATCACGCACCTCATGCCCTCGGTGCGCTCGATCGTCCACACTTCGCCGAACTTCTCCCGCACGGGCACCGGCAACGGGTGCCGGATGCGGCTGAGCACCTCGTCGCGGTCCCATTCCCGTTCCAGCAACGGGTGCGAGGTGAAGTACGGCAGCTCGTCGGCGTTGAGCACCGCGGCCTCGGCGGGCACGTCGAGCACGTCCCACGGCCTGATGACGTTCGCGAACCTGCCGGACAGGCGCAGGTTCGAATATTCGCCGTCGTTGTCCCACACGGCGTGGGCGTACATGGCGTCGACCTTGCTGATGCGCATCCACGCGCCGAACACGAGCTCTGTTCCGCCGGTCAGCTGAACCGGGAGCAGACAACGGATGTAGGTGTCACCGTCCGGTCCGACGAGCAGTCCGCCCGTCGGCGCGCCGAGCCGCTCGCCGGGCACGCCGATCAGCTGCTCCGGACGGTTGAGCCGGTAGTCGATGCGGTCCGCAGACGTGATCTCGGCTCCACAGCATCCGCATTGGACTGTCATGCGCGCATGTTAGAGCTCCCCGTCGTCCAGCAGACGCGAACGCACCAGAAAGCGCACTCCCAGTGGCGCCTCCAGCGAGAAACCGCTCCCACGGCCGGGCACCACGTCGATCGTGAGGTGCGTGTGGCTCCAGTACTCGAACTGCGCCGCGGACATCCAGACTCCGATCTCGAACCCGTCGTCCACCGCGAGGTCGCCGAGGTGCACGTCCGACGAGCCGGTGCGGAACTCCCCGGCGGGGTAGCACATCGGGGCCGAGCCGTCGCAGCAGCCGCCGGACTGGTGGAACATCAGCTCGCCGTGGTCCGCCCTGAGGCGGCGGAGGACCTCCGCCGCCTCAGGGGTCAGTGCCACGCGGGCCATCAGAAGAAGCCCTGGGCGTTCTGGGAGTAGCTGACGAGCAGGTTCTTGGTCTGCTGGTAGTGGTCGAGCATCACGCGGTGGTTCTCGCGGCCGATGCCGGACTGCTTGTAGCCGCCGAACGCCGCGTGCGCCGGGTAGGCGTGGTAGTTGTTCACCCACACGCGACCCGCCTGGATGTCGCGGCCCGCGCGGTAGGCGACCGAGCCGTCGCGCGACCACACGCCCGCGCCGAGGCCGTACAGCGTGTCGTTCGCGGTCTTGAGCGCGTCGTCGTAGTCGTCGAACCGCGCGACGGAGACGACCGGGCCGAAGATCTCCTCCTGGAAGATCCGCATCTTGTTGTCGCCCTCGAAGACCGTCGGGGTGACGTAGTAGCCGCCGGACAGCTCGCCGCCGAGGTCGGCGCGCTCGCCGCCCGTCAGCACCTTCGCGCCCTCCTGCTTGCCGATGTCGATGTACGACAGGATCTTCTCGAGCTGGTCGTTGGACGCCTGCGCGCCGATCATCGTCTCGGTGTCGAGCGGGTGGCCCTGCTTGACCGCCTTGGTGCGCTCCACGGCGTCGCCGAGGAACTGGTCGTAGATCGAGCTCTGGATCAACGCGCGCGACGGGCAGGTGCAGACCTCGCCCTGGTTCAGCGCGAACATCGTGAAGCCCTCGAGGGCCTTGTCGTAGAAGGCGTCCCGCTGCGCGGCCACGTCGGCGAAGAACACGTTCGGCGACTTGCCGCCGAGCTCCAGCGTGACCGGGATGATGTTCTCGCTGGCGTACTGCATGATCAACCGGCCGGTGGTCGTCTCGCCGGTGAACGCGACCTTCGCGACGCGGCGCGACGACGCCAGCGGCTTGCCGGCCTCGACGCCGAAGCCGTTGACGATGTTCACGACGCCCGGCGGCAGCAGGTCGGCGATCAGCTCCATCAGCACGTGGATCGACGCCGGGGTCTGCTCGGCGGGCTTGAGCACGACCGCGTTGCCCGCCGCCAGCGCGGGCGCGAGCTTCCAGACCGCCATCAGGATCGGGAAGTTCCACGGGATGATCTGCGCGACGACGCCGAGCGGCTCGTGGAAGTGGTAGGCGACGAGGTCCTCGTCGATCTGCGAGATGCCGCCCTCCTGGGCGCGGATGGCGCCCGCGAAGTAGCGGAAGTGGTCGACGGCGAGCGGCAGGTCGGCGGCCAGCGTCTCGCGGACCGGCTTGCCGTTCTCCCACGTCTCCGCGACGGCCAGCTTCTCGAGGTTCGCCTCCATCCGGTCGGCGATCCTGTTCAGCACGTTCGCGCGCTCCGCGACCGAGGTCCTGCCCCACGCGCGGGCGGCGCCGTGGGCCGCGTCGAGCGCGCGGTCGACGTCCTCGGAGGTGCCGCGGGCGATCTCGGTGAACTCCTCACCGGTGACCGGGGTCGGGTTGGCGAAGTACTCGCCCTTGGCGGGCGGCACGTACTCGCCGCCGATGAAGTGGTCGTACCGGTCCCGGTACGTCACCACGCTGTCCGGTTGTCCTGGAGCGGCGTACTTCGCCATCGTCGGGCCTCCCGCGTCGTTGCGAACAGGCGGCGACCGTAGATCGGCGAACGTTTCACCCGCGTTGCATCCGATCGGAGCAGTGCCGGGGTTGCCGCCGCGGTGGTACGGCCTGCATCCTGGACCGATGGACCCAGTCGAGCTGGGTGCCGCGCGTCCGGAGATCTTCGAGTCGTGGCGGCGCTCCCTGGCCGCGCGCGTCGACCCGGACCGCCACGAGGCGCCGGTCGTCTACGCGCCCGACGAGGTCGCCGACCTGCGCGGCTCGCACCCGCTGGCCGAGACGATGCCGTTGCTGCGGCACACGCTGTCCCTCGACGACACGATCATGATCGTCACCGACACCCGAGGGCACATCCTCTGGTGCGAGGGCGACAACCGGATCCGCCACCAGGCCGAACGCGTCCACCTCACCGAGGGGTCGCGGTGGAGCGAGGACGCCATCGGCACGAACGCGATGGGCACCGCGCTCGTCACCGGGCGGCCCGTCACCGTCCACTCCCGCGAGCACCTCGTGCGCACCTACCACGGCTGGACGTGCGCGGCGAGCCCGATCACCGACCCCCACACGGGCGTGCTGCTCGGGGTGGTCGACGTCAGCGGGCCGCTCAAGTCCACGCACCCGGCCGTCGCGCAGCTCGTCTCGGCCGCCGCCCAGCTCGCCCAGCACCACCTGCGGCAGTTCGCGCCCCGCCGGCACGTGCTCACGCTCGACTTCCTCGGCGGCCTGCACGCCGAGCTCGACGGCCGGTCGCTCGCGCTGACGCTGCGCAACGCGGAGGTGCTGACGGCGCTCGCGTTGCACCCCAAGGGACTCACCGCCGACCAGCTCGCGCTGCTGCTCTACGGCGAGCGCGGGAACCCGACCACGGTCCGCGCGGAGCTGCACCGGCTGCGGGCGCAGCTCGGCGGCGTCCTGCTGACGCGGCCGTACCGGCTCGACGCCGTGGTGCGCGGTGACTTCCTCGACGTGCGGACGGCGCTGCGGTCCGGTGACGCCGGAAAGGCGACCCGGCGCTACAGCGGCGAGCTGCTGGCCCGTTCGGACGCGCCGGTGGTCCGTGAGGAGCGGCTCGATCTCGCGGCCGCGGTGCGCAGGGGTGTGCTGGAGCGGGGCGACCTCGACGCGCTGATGGCGTTCGCGGACAGCGGGGACGACGCGGAGGTGCTCGAACGGCTGCACGGGGTGCTCCCGGCGGCGGACCCGCGCCACGCCCTCGTCTCCTCGCGCCTGCGGAGGGCACTGGAATAGGCTTTCCCGTCGGGGAGGGCGAAGTGAAGCAGTGCATCAACTGCATGACCCGGTTGCCGCGCAAGGAGGTCACCGAGGTCGCGTGGTGCGGCCTGTGCGAGCCGTGCCTGCGGGTCGTGGCCGGCCAGATGAAGGTCCTGCACGACCGGCCCGGCGGCGCGCCCGTGCAGATCCTGCAGTGCGGCTGGTGCGGCGTCGCGCGGTCGTGCGGAGTCGGGTGGCGGACGCGGTGCCTCGTGTGCCTGGACGACAGGTCGGTGCCGGACCCGGCGGTGCAGCGGATCGCGCACCGGCTGGAGCTCGACGGCACCTGGCGGGAGAGCTCGGAGCTGATCGCCGCGACGACCGTGAAGGTCCGCCTGGCCAAGTACTCCCAGCCGGGGTGGACGGTGCTGGCCACCGACGTCCACGGACTGCCGTGGACGGGCTTCCGGTGGCTGACGAAGTCGCACGGCACGTGGGGCCTCAACGAGGAGACCGGCGAGGTGCAGCGGCTCAAGCGCTCACGCGGCGAGGAGACGCTGCTGTACCTCGTGCGGTACGGCAAGGTGCTCAAGTTCGGCCGGGGCAGCGCCGACCGCGTCGGCGGGCACGTCGCCCAGGGCGCGGTGCCCGTGCTGGTGCTGTCCGCGCCGAGCCAGCAGGTCGTCGTCGCGCGGGACCGCCTCAAGCGCTTGCACCGCACGGAGATGGTGTCGCAACGGACACCGGTCGACCTCTTCGAGGTGCTGCCGGACGGGCTCGACGTCACCGACCGGTATCTCCGGAGTTGATCGGCCGCCGATTGGGTAGCCCAGCGGTGTGGACGACATCGTCGTGATCGGACAGCTGGCCAGGGACCTGGTCCTCGTCGTCGACGAGGTGCCCGGCCCCGGCGGCACGACGCCCGTGCGGGAACGCCGCGAGATGCTCGGCGGCAAGGGCGCGAACATCGCCGTCGGCCTGGCCCAGCTGGGCGCCCCGGTCGCGCTCGTCGGCGTGGTCGGCGACGACGACACCGGCGAGCGGCTGATCGCGCGGGCCGCCGCGGACGGGATCGCGACCGAGGGCGTGGTGCGCAGGCCGGACACCGGGACGGGGTTGATCGTGGACCTCGTCGCCGACGGCTGGCGCTACCTCGAACACCTCCCGGAGGCCGTGCTGCTGCGCGAGGACGACCTGCCCCTGGACGTCATCGCCGGGGCGGCGGCCGTGGTCGTGCAGCTCCAGCAGCCGCCCGAGGTGGCGCTCGCGGCCGCACGGGCGGCGCGCGGCCGGGTGGTGCTCGACGGGGCACCGGAACGGCTGGCCGACGAGCTGCTGGCCCGCGCCGACGTCGTGCGCGCGGACCACCGGGAAGCCGAGCTGCTGTCCGGCCGGACGATCGGAACCGCCGACGACGCCGTGGAGGCGGCCCGCGCGGTGCTGGCCAAGGGGCCGGACCTGGTCGCGTTCGCCGTCGACGACGTGGGCAACGTGTTCGTCTGGGACTCCGGCGAGCTCGTGCTGCCCCTCGGCGACGTCGAGGTCGTGGACACCACCGGGGGCGGCGACTCGTTCGTGGCGGCGCTGACGTTCGCCCTCACGCGCGGGGACGGCGTCGAGGAGGCCGCGCGGCGCGCCGTCGAGGCGTCCGGCGACACCGTCGCACACCTCGGCGGACGGCCGACGCTCACCGCGCGCTGATCAGGCGAGTTATCGTTGTCCACGTCCGGTGAGGGGAGGTCCCGCGTGCGAGTGCTCGCCGTCGTGCTGTTGCTGCTGCTGTCCGCCGCGCCCGCGCAGGCCGCGTCCGGTACCTACGTCCGGCTCGGCCACTTCTCCATGGACCAGGCGCGCGTCGACGCGACCCTGGACGGGGTGAAGCTCGGCACCCTCGACTACGCCGAGCTCTACGAGTACCGGCGCGTCGAACCGGGGGAGCACAACGTCGAGTTCCGCACGGCCGGCTCCGACCCCGGCGGCCCCGTGCTGCGGTCCGTGCTGGTGATCGCGACCGCCGGGAAGGCGTACACGGTCGTCGACATCGCCTCCACGATGAAGGTGCTGGAGGACGACGTCAGCCTGCCGCCGAACGGCCAGGCCAAGCTGCGGGTGATCAACGCCGGCGACGCCGAGATGGACCTCCTGCGGGGCAGCGTGTTCGTCCACCGCAACGTGCAGGCCAACTCCACCACCGGCTACGTCGTCATGCTGCCCGGCTCGGACGCGCTGCAGGTGCTGCCGCGCGGCAAGGAGTCGACGCGGCTGGAGGCCACGCTCGAAGCCGGCGCCGTGTATTCGCTGCTGGTCAGCGCCCGGCGGATCGAGCTGCGCACCGACGCCAAGGCCGCCGAGGTCGTGCCCGGTGGCGGGCAGGAGACCGGGTTCGGCGGCATGGCGGGCGGCTGGGACTGGCTCACCGCGCTGGTCATCGCGCTCATCGTGGGCGCCGCGATGTTCTCGGTGCGCGGCAGGCTCTTCCGGTTCGGCTGATGGCCAAGGGCAAGCTGCTGATGGGCTCGGCCGTGCTCGTCGCGCTCATCTACATCGTCAAGGGGCCCGGCGGGGACGAGGTGCCGGAGCCGGTGACGGTGCGGATCCCGTCGATCGGCGTCGAGACCTCGCTCGAGGAGCTCGCGGTCGACTCCGCGGGAGCCCTGGAGCCGCCCACGCGCGCGGACAGGGCCGGCTGGTACGCCAAGGGCGTCGCGCCGGGCGACACCGGGCCCGCGGTGATCGCCGGGCACGTCGACTCGAAGACCGGGCCCGGCGTGTTCTTCCGGCTGCCCGAGCTCCAGCCCGGCGCCGAGGTGCTGGTCGAGCGGAAGGACGGCAGCACGCTCACGTTCGTCGTGAGCAGCAGCTACTCGACCGAGAAGACCGCGTTCCCGACGGCCGTCGTGTACGCGCCGACGCCGTTGTCGGAGCTGCGGCTGGTGACGTGCGGCGGCGAGTTCGACCGGGTCGCGGGCAGCTACCGCGACAACGTCATCGTGGAGGCGGTGCTGAAAGTCTGACCGTCTCGTCGGCCCACCTGGCCAGCAGCGTGGCGTCGTGCGAGATCGCCAGCACGCCCGCGCCGGTCCGCTCCTGGTAGGCGCGGATCACACCGACCAGCGCCGCGGTCGTCGAGGCGTCCAGCATCGTGGTCATCTCGTCGCAGATCAGGTAGCGCGGCTCCAGGGCGAGCGCGCGGGCGAGGCAGGCGCGTTGCAGCTGGCCGTCGCTGACCTCGTGGGGCCGGCGGCCGAGCAGGTCGCCGGTGAGCATGACCAGGTCGGCCAGCTCCTCGACGCGGTCGCCGCCCGGTTCCGCGATCGCCTGCCGGAGGGTGAACCGCGGGTCCACGGACAGCCGGGGCTGCTGGAACAGCACGCCGATCCTCGTGCGCTGGGCGGCCTGGAACCGGTAGCCGGTGACGGTCTCGCCGTCGATCTCGACGGTGCCGGAGAAGGGCTTGTGCAGCAACGCGAGCACGCGCGCCACAGTGGACTTGCCCGAGCCGCTGGGCCCGGCGAGCCCGACCGTCTGCCCCGGACGGACGGTCAGGCTGACGTCGGTGACCACGGGGTGGCGGTAGCCGGCGGTGATGCCGGTGCCGGTCAGCACGGGCGGTGGCACGCGACGGCGTGCTCGTCGTCGGTCAGCACGGGGCGTTCCTCACAGATCGCGGTGGCCTGGTCGCAGCGCGGGGCGAACGCGCAGCCGTCCGGCAGGTTCGTGAGCAGGGGAGGCTGGCCGGGGATCGGGAGGAAGTCCCGCTCCGGCAGCGCGTTGGCGAGGCCGCGCGCGTAGGGGTGCTTCGCGTCGCCGAGCACCTCGTGGGCGGGGCCGACCTCGACGATCCGCCCCGCGTACATCACCGCGATCCGGTCGGCGATCCTGTGCGCCGCCGCCAGGTCGTGGGTGATCAGCAGAACGGCGTGCCCGTCGTCGACGAGCCGGCGGAACTCGTCGAGCAGCCCGTCCACCAGGTCGCGGTCCAGGCCGGTGGTCGGTTCGTCGGCGATGAGCAGCCACGGGTCGCCGACCAGCGCCAGCGCGTTCGCGACGCGCTGGGCCATGCCGCCGGACAGCTCGTGCGGGTAGCGGTCGAGGTGCTCGGGTGCCAGGCCCGCCCTGGTGGCCGCCCGGGCGGCGTCGCCGTCCAGGACGCGGGCGGCCTCCTCCAGCTGGGACCGCGCGGTGCGGACGGGAGTGAGGTGGCTGGCCGGGCTCTGCGGGATGAGCCCGATCTGGCGGCCGCGGATCGTCGTCGCGAGCTCGTGGTCGGTCGCGTCGAGCAGCTCGACGTCGCCCAGCCGCGCGCTGCCGCTGGTCTCGGCGTTGCCGGGCAGGAACCCGAGCAGGGCGCTGGCCAGCACCGTCTTGCCGCAGCCGCTCTCGCCGACCAGCGCCACGCACTCGCCGGGCCGGATCCGCAACGACACGTCGTTGACCGCCTCGACGGTCGCGCCCTTGAGCGCGAACCGCACCGACACGCGGTCGATCTCCAGGTTCACCACGTCAGCTCCGTGCGCCGCTTGGGGTTGAGCCGGTCCCGCCACACGCCGCTCACGCCGGACACGGCGAGCGTCGTGACGATGAGCAGCAGGCCGGGCGCGAGGGACATCCACCAGCCGCCGATCAGCAGCGACCGCTGGGCGTCGTTGATCATGTTGCCGATGCTGGCGGCGTGCGGGGGCAGGCCCAGGCCGAGGAACGACAGGGCCGTCTCGTGCCACACGGCGTGCGGCACCATCAGCGTCGTCGCGAGCAGCACCTGCGGGGCGACGTTCGGCAGCAGGTGCCGGGTCATCACCTGGAACCGGGACGCGCCGCCGACGATGGCCGCGTCGATGAACGGCCTGGTCTTGAGCGAGAGCACCTCCGAGCGCACGATCCGCGCGGCGGTGAGCCAGTGGGTGAGCGCGATCGAGATGATGACGGCGGTGAGGCTCGGCCGCAGCACCGCGACGATCACGATGCCCAGCAGCAGGTGCGGGACCGACGCGATGGCGTCGACCAAGCGCATCAGCACCCGGTCGAACCAGCCGCCGACCGACCCCGCGAGGGCGCCGACCGCCGTGCCGACGACCGCGGAGATCACGGCCGCGACCACGCCGACCGTGAGGGAGACCCTCAGCGCGTAGACGCACCGCAGCAGCACGTCGCGGCCGAGCTCGTCGGTGCCGAAGAGGTGTGAGGCGTTCGGCGGCTGGTTGGCGATCGCGAGGTCGACGTACTGCTCGTTGAGGTCGACGAGCAGGGGGACGACCAGGACGACGAGCGCGACCAGGCCGAGGACGGTCGCGGACGGCACGAGCCGCCACCTCGGCGACCGGGGCGGGCTCGCCGCGGTGAGGCGGCTGCGCGGCGCGGGGCGCCAGGTCAGGTCAGCCATCGAGTGCCACCCTCGGGTCGGCCAGTGCGTACAGGACGTCGGCCAGCAGGTTGCCGAGCAGCACCACGCCGGTCGCCATCACGGTCAGCGCGCCCAGCAGCGCGAAGTCGACGTTCAACGCCGCCTCGACCGTCGCCCGCGCGATGCCCGGCCACGAGAACACGGTCTCCACCAGCAACGCGCCGGTGATCAGCTCCGGCAGGCGTGCGCCGAGCAGCGTGAGGAACGGCAGCAGCGAGGTCCGCAGGGCGTGCCCGGAGACCACCAGGTGGTCCGGGAGACCGCGGGCGCGCGCACCGGTCACGTGGTCCTGGGTGAACGACTCCAGGAGGTTCTGCCGCACGAACAGCACGAACCACGGCGCCTGCGAGATCGCCAGCACCGCCACCGGCAGCACCATGTGCACCGCCACGCCGCCGGCGGACACCGGTTCGGCCCCGGTCGTCACACCGCCGCCGGGCAGCCACCGCAGCTGCAACGCGAACACGTACAGCACGGCCAGCCCGAGCCAGAACACCGGCGCCGCCTCCAGGGCGTAGCAGCCGCCGGTGATCGCCCGGTCCGTCCACGAGCCCTGCCGCCACGCCGCGACCGTGCCGAGCAGCAGGCCCAGCAGCAGGGCCAGCGTGAAGCCGACCGACACGAGCAGCACCGTCCACCCGAGACGGTCGCCGATCACCGCCGAGACGGGTTGCTGCAACGACAACGAGTCGCCGAGGTCGCCCGTGACGGCGTGCCGCAGCCAGGCCCAGTACTGCGCCACTACGGGTTCGTCGACGCCCCAGTTCGCGCGCAGCTGGGCCACGCGCTCGGGGGAGGCACCGATGATGCGGACGCCGAAGTAGCGTTCGACGGGGTCGAACGGGGACGCCTTGGCCAGCACGAAGAGGGCGAAGCTGACGACGAGCAGGACGGGGACCGCGAAGGCCAGGCGCCGCAGCGCCAGCCGGCCGATGGACCGGATCACGACTTCGGCGTCCAGCGCTCGAGGTTCCACCACACCGCGTGCACCAGGCCGTGGTCGTGCGGCTCGACCTGCGTCTCCTGGCCGTTCCACCTGTCCCGCAGCACGTAGGTGTGGTCGAGGAAGACCAGGAACGCCCAGCCGGGGTCGGCCGCGTAGGCCTTCTGGAAGTCGTCGTAGGCCTGCTTGCGGGCCGCCGGGTCGAGGCTGCGGCGCGCGGTGTCGAGTGCGGAGTCCACAGTGGAGTTGCGGTACAGCGTCATGTTCACGTAGCCGTCCTGGCCCGCGTACTTGCTGTGCAGCAACGTGTACGCGGCGGTGTCCGGGTCGTACGGGTCGCCGCCGCCCCAGATCGCGGCGGCCTCCTTGCGGCGCTGCAGCATGATGTCGAACGTCGTGGCCTCGACCGGTGCGTCGATGCCGAGCTTCGCGATGTCGGACGCCGCGGCGAGCGCGAGCTCCTTGCGCAGCACGTCCGGTGCGGGGTAGAGCACCGGCAGCCGCGCGGGCTGACCGTCCTTGGCGCGCTTGCCGTCCGCGCCCTTGCGCCAGCCGGCCTCGTCGAGCAGCTTCTCGGCCTGCGCGACGTCGTGGGGGAACGCGGAGTCCGCGCTGTACCAGTCCTTCAGGTACGGCGAGATCGGCGTGGACGCGGGCTTGCCCGAGCCCGCCAGCACCGCGTCGATCATGGCCTGGCGGTCGATGCCGAGGTTGATCGCGCGGCGCACCTGCGGGGTGGAGGTGAACGGCAGCTCCGAGGGGATGCCGATGCCGCGGTAGTCGGCCGACGGGTTCTGCACGATCCGGTAGCCGGAGCGGTCGCGGTAGGTCGCCGCGAGCTTGGGCGGCAGCACGGTGCCGTCGAACTCGCCGGCGGCCATGCGGGTCGCGCGGGCGTTGTCGTCGGGCACGAAGACGACGGTCACGGACTTGATCGCCGGCGCGCCGCCCCAGTACTTCTCGTTGGCCTTCAACACCATCCGGTCGCCCTTGCGCCACTCGGCGACCGTGTACGGGCCGGTGCCGACCGGGGCGGTGTTGAACGGCGCGCTGTTGATGTCGGTGCCGGTGAGCTTCGCCTCGGGCACGATCCCCAGCGCCAGCTGCTGCGCGAACGGCGCGTAGGGGTAGGAGAGCGTGAACTCGACGGTCCGCTCGTCGGTGGCCACGACGTCGGCCACCGCGTCGAACCGAGACGCGATCGTGGAGTTCACCTTCTTGTCCAGCACGGACCTGTAGGTGAACACGACGTCCTTGGCGGTGAGCGGGGTGCCGTCGGAGAACGTGACGTCCTCGCGCAGCCTGGCGGTCCACTTCAGGCCGTCCGCGGACGCGCTCGGCAGCTCGGTCGCCAGCGCCGGCTTGAGCGCCAGCGACGCGTCCCGCGTGACGAGACCGTCGAAGATCTTCGCGGCGCCGTCGGGCGCGTAGCCGAGCACCGGGTTGAGGTTCTCGGGCTCGCTGCCCGCCCCGATCACGATGGACGTCGCCGGTCCGCTCGTCTCGCCGTCGGGTGACGAGCACCCGGCCAGCAGGACGACGACCAGCAAGAGGGCGCGCCGCATCCCAGTTCCTCCCCAGAAGTCCGTGTTGCCGCGTGCAGCTAACAGCAAGCAAGTTGCAACAGGCAAGAGGTTGCATCTATGCACTCAAGCCGATCTCATGCCAAGGTCGAGTACATGACCAACGGAGTGCACTCCCACGAGCACAGCCACGGCGACGAGTCCCACACGCATCCGCACGGCGAGCACGAGCACGACCACGTCGAGCACGAGCACACCCACTCGCACGGCGGCGAGGAGCACACGCACACCCACGTGCACGACTCCGACCACGTGGAGCAGCACGAGCACGCGCACTGAAAACGGCACCTGAGCGACGGCGGCCGCGCTAGCCTCGTTCCCCTCGGGGGATGGGGGAAGCGTGGTCGCCAGGGTCGTTCTGGGGTTCTTCGCCGTGCTCGCGGTCATCGGCGGGCTGATGCTCACCGTGATGGCCGTGAACTACTTCCGGGGCAGCGGGTACGTGCCCGAGCTGAACGAGATCGGCGGCTGGGGCGTCGTCGCCGGCCTGGGCGCGCCGGGCGTCTACACCTGGGGCCTCGTGAGGTCGTACCAGGTGAACAGGGTGCTGGCCGGTGTGGTGGTGGCACTGCTCGGGTTCGGCGCCTCGATGACCGCGGCGAAGCTGGTGTCGCTGACGGCCGGCGAAGGCGGCCCGCGCGGCACCCTCGAGGACGGCGCGCTCGGCTTCCTCTGGCTGGTCGCCGGCTCGTACTTCCTCTGGGTGGCGGTGCGGGGCCGCCGGCCCGTCAGTGCGACTCGCGAGTGACCTCGCTGCCGCTGGAGCCCGTCAGGAAGTCCAGGTCCGCGCCCGTGTCGGCGCCGAGCACGTGGTCGATGTAGAGCCGCTCCCAGCCGCGTCCCGGTGCCGCGAACGCCGCCTTCATCGCCTCGCTCGGCGTGCGGTCGAGGAAGTCCGGTGCCTCCACGTCGATCCGGCGGTTCTCCACGTCCAGCACGATCACGTCACCCGTGCGGACCAGTCCGAGCGGTCCGCCCGCCGCCGCTTCCGGCGCCACGTGCAGGACCACCGTGCCGTACGCGGTACCGCTCATGCGCCCGTCGCAGATCCGGACCATGTCGCGCACGCCCTGTTCCAGCAGCTTCTTCGGCAGCGGCATGTTCGACACCTCCGGCATGCCCGGGTACCCGCGCGGACCGCAGCCGCGCAGCACCAGCACGGAGTCCGCGTCCACGTCGAGGTCCGGGTCGTCGACGCGGGCGTGGAAGTCCTCGATGCTGTCGAACACCACGGCCCGTCCCCGGTGCCGCAACAGGTTCGCGGAGGCGGCCGCCGGTTTGATCAGCGCGCCCGACGGCGCCAGGTTGCCGCGCAGCACGGCGATCCCGCCCTCGGCGATGATCGGCTCCTGCCTGCTCCTGATCACCTCCGGGTCCCAGATCGGCGCGTCGTCGAGGTGGTCGACGAGCGGCGCGCCGGTGACGGACAGCGCCTCCGGGTCGAGCAGGTCGCGGACCTCCCGCAGCACGGCCAGCAGACCGCCGGCGCGGTGGAAGTCCTCCATCAGGAACCGGCCGGCCGGCTGGAGGTCGACGAGCAGTGGCACGCCGGAGCCGACGCGGTCGAAGTCGTCGAGGGTGAGGTCGATGCCGAGGCGTCCGGCGATGGCGAGCAGGTGCACCACGGCGTTCGTGGACCCGCCGATGGCGGCCAGCGCGACGATCGCGTTGTGGAAGCTGGCCTTCGTGAGGAACGTGCTGGGGCGCCGGTCCTTCTCGACGAGCTCGACGACGAGGCGCCCGGTGCCGTGCGAGGCCTCCAGCAGCCTGCTGTCCGGCGCGGGCGTGCCCGCGACACCCGGCACGACCGTGCCGAGCGCCTCCGCGACCAGCGCCATCGTCGACGCCGTGCCCATCGTGTTGCAGTGGCCGCGGCTGCGGATCATCGCCGACTCCGAGCGCAGGAACTGCTCGCGCGACAACGTCCCGGCGCGCACCTCCTCGGACAGCCGCCACACGTCCGTGCCGCAGCCCAGCGGCACCCCGCGGAACGTGCCGGTCAGCATCGGGCCGCCGGGCACCACGACCGCGGGGATGTCGACGGACGCCGCGGCCATCAGCAACGCGGGGATCGTCTTGTCGCACCCGCCGAGCAGCACCACGCCGTCGACGGGGTTGGCGCGCAGCATCTCCTCGGTGGCCATCGCGGCCATGTTGCGCCACAGCATCGCGGTGGGCCGGACGTTCGTCTCGCCCAGCGACACCACGGGCAGGTTCAACGGGATGCCGCCCGCCTCGCGCACGCCGTGGGAGACGGAGGCGGCGACCTCGTTCAGATGCGCGTTGCACGGCGTGAGGTCGCTGGCGGAGTTGGCGATGGCGATCTGCGGCCGGGAGAACCCGTCGGACGGGCCGCCGCGGCGCATCCAGGCGCGGTGGATGTAGGCGTTGCGGTCGTCACCGGCGTACCACTGCTCGCTGCGAAGTCCCACTGCGCGCCTCCAAGCGGTCGATCTCGACCATAACGGCTGGAGGCGCGAAAACCGCCGGGTCAGGCGATCTTCGCGTGACCCGGCGTCGCGGCGGAGGTTTCCGTTCCCCCCAACCGGGGTAACCGCGCTCTGCGTCAAGCAGTCGGCGCTGCTACCCCGGTGGGCGGAAGGCGGTCGACGTGATGGCGTTGGAGCTGGACTACGCGCTGAGGGTCACGCGCGAACTGGGTCTGAGCGGTGAGTCGTCCTGCGTGGACCGCGAGAAGCCGTTGCGGGTCTACATAGCGGTCGACGGCGAGCTTCCCGACCACCCCGGACTGGACGTCGCTCTGCTGTGGACGTCCGGGCACGGCTGGGCGGTCGCGGTGGAGTCGCCGGGCGGTGCCGAGCTCACCGTGGTCGCGCACCTCGGGGGAGCGGTGGAGCCGCCCCCGCGGACCGTGGCCCGCTGGGTGCGGCGGTTGCTCGTGGAGACGGGCGCGGCGACCGGCCACGTGGCCTGAGCACCAGAAAGGTCCGGCCCCCACCCGAACGCGGGTGGGGGCCGGACCTGTTCTGACGGACTAGCTGACCGTCACCGGTTCCTTCTTGTCGTCACCCGGACGGTCGCCCTTCGGCGAGAGCTCGTCCAGGGCGGTGCCCTCGACGTCGAGCTCCGGCAGCCAGCGCAGCGACTTCGGCAGCCACCACGCACGCTCGCCCAGCAGGGCCAGCGCGGCCGGCACGAGCACCATGCGGACCACGAACGCGTCCACGAAGATGCCCACGGCCAGCGCGAACGCGATCGACTTCACGGTCGGCTCACCCGCGGGCACGAAGCCCGCGAAGACCGAGAACATGATCAGCGCCGCGGCCACGACGACGGGGGCCGCCTGCCGGAAGCCCGTGGTGATGGCCTCGATCGGCTTGGCGCCGCGGTGGTGCGCCTCGTGCATCCGGGACACCAGGAAGATCTGGTAGTCCATGGCCAGGCCGAACAGGATGCCGATCACCAGGATCGGCGTGAGGCTGATCAGCGGGCCCGTGCCGTCGAGGTTGACCGCGCCGGCGAGCCAGCCCCACTGGAACACCGCGACGGTGGCGCCCAGCGACGAGCCGATGGTGAGCAGGAAGCCCAGCACGCCGACGAGCGGCACCAGCAGCGAGCGGAACACCAGGATCAGCAGGACCAGGGCCAGGCCCACGACCACCGCGAGGTAGATCGGCAGCGCGCGGTCCAGCGACGTGGCCACGTCGACGCTCACGGCCGTGGCGCCGGTGACGTAGGCCTTGCCGCCGTCCAGGTCCGCCAGCTCGGCGCGCAGGTCGGCGACGAGCTGCTCGGTCTCCGTGCTGTCCGGGCCGGACTTCGGGATGACCGTGAGCAGCGCGGACCGGCCGTCCTGGCTCGGCTGGGCCGGCGTCACGAGGGCGACGTCGCCCAGCTTCGCGATCGGCTCGGCGGCCTTGGTGGCGGTCGCCGCGGCGCCGTCGCCCTCGACGAGCACGATGATCGGGCCGTTGAAGCCCTCGCCGAAGCCCTGCGCGAGGATCCGGTCGGCGCGCTCCTGCGTGGAGTTCGCCGGCGGCTTCTGGATCAGCGTGGTGTCCATGGACGCCACCGGGATCGAGACGATGCCGAGCGCCACGACCGAGAGCAGCAGCGCGACCACGCGGTTGCGGGTGACGGCACCGCCCCAGGCGCGGATGACGCCGCGGTCCTTGGGCTCGACCGGGTTCTCCGCGGTGGCGGCGCGCTCCTTGCGGGTCAGCACGCGGCGGCCGAGCATGCTCAGCACCGCGGGCACCAGCGTGATGGCGATCAGCACCGCGACGACGATCGTGGCCGCGGCCGAGACACCCATCTGCGTCAGGAACGGGATGTTCGCGATCGCGAGGCCCACCAGCGCGATGACGACGGTCAGACCGGCGGTGACGACCGCGGACCCCGCCGTGCCGACCGCGGTGGCGACGGCGTGGCCGACGTCCGAGCCGCGGCGCAGCTCCTGGCGGTAGCGGTTGATGATGAACAACGCGTAGTCGATGCCGACCGCGAGACCCAGCATCGACGCGAGGATCGGCGTGGTCGACTGGAGGTCCATGAACCCGGTCGCGATGGTGATGCCGAGCGTGCCGATGCCGACGCCGATGCCGGCGCTCAGCAGGTTCATGCCGGCGGTCACGAGCGAGCCGTAGGTAAGCGCGAGCACGACGAGCGCCAGCACGACACCGATCGCCTCGGTGGGACCGCCGACGTGCGGGGTCTCCTGCATCGCGGTGCCGCCGACCTCGACGGTCAGCCCGGCAGCGCGCGCCTTGTCGACCGCCTTGAGCAGGTCGGCGCGCTGCTCGTCGGTGACCTCACCGGGCTTCACGTCGTAGGTGACGGTGCTGTAGCCGACCTCGAGGTCCTTGTTGACGCTCGGCGCCGCGGGGTCGAGCGGGTTCGTCGCCGACCGCACGCCCTTCAGCCCGGACTCGTCGGTCACCAGGTCGGTGATCGTCTTGACGTGCTGCGGCAGCTTTTGCCCGTCGGGCGCCTCGATGACGACGCGGGCGGTGGCGGTCTCACCGGAGCCGAACTTCTCCTGGATCCGCTCGAGCGCGGTCGTCGACTCCTGACCGGGGATGGACATGGAGTTCGACGTCTCGCCGCCCAGCGTGAAGGCGCCGACACCGGAGCCCACGAGCACGAGCAGCCAGATCAGGACGACCAGGAGGCGGTGCCTGTGCGCACCCTTCCCCAGTCTGTAGAGCAGTTTCGCCATGGTGGTCAGGCCTCCCGGTGCCCGAGTGCGTCGTAACAGGTAGCGAGGATCAAGGGGCGCCACGTCGTCTTGTCGCCGCCCCCCTGGTTGGCCAGGAGGGTCAGCACGGCCATGGCGCTGAGCGCGCCGACGATCCGGACGGCGCGCGGAAGCTCTTCTTCGGGCTCGATCACGAACATCTCGTTGAGCAGCAGCTCGTCCTGCGCCTGCTGCGGGTCCTCACCCGGCGCCGTCATCGATCGGAACAGCAGCGAGACCATCCCCGGCCGGTCGAGCGCGTAGTCGGTGAGCAGCTCGACGGACCGCCGTTCCCGCGCGGGCCCCGCCGGCATCCCGGCGACCAGGTCCAGCACGTGCCGGCAGATGACCCTGCTCTGCTCCCAGGCCGCCTCGAACAGGGCGTCCTTGCTCGGGAAGTGGTGCAGCAGTCCGGCCTTGGACAGGCCGACGGCGTCGGCGAGCGACTTCAGGGACGTCTGCTCGAAGCCGTGCCGCGCGAAGAGGGCGGCGGCGGCGTCGAGGATCCTCTCGTCGACCCCGGCCCTGAGCTGTCGTGGCATGGCCTCGACTTTACGACGTTTACCGACCGGTTCGGTAGGTAAACCGACCGATCCGGTCGGTGGCCTTCGTCACTCCGACGGGGGAGCGGGTGCCGAAATCGGATACCCGTGGTGATGAGGAGAAACCACAATGGGCGGATGATCGCGATGCGCGTCGTGGTGGAGGTGACCGGCAGCTACGTCGAGCTGTCCGGACGGATGGAGCGCGACCGGTGCGCGGGTCGAGCCCGGCTGCTGCTCGACGAGGACTTCCGCGTCAGCGCGCCTCTGTGAGAATGGGCCGATGTTCGTCTTCGACGCGGAACTGTGGCTCTGGGACGCCCGCCGCCTGGACACCTGGACCTTCGTCACCCTCCCCGAGGACGTCTCGGACCAGATCCGCGACGTCGCCACGCCCGGTGCGGGCTTCGGGGCGGTCAAGGTGCGCGCGGGCGTCGGCGCCAGCACCTGGTCCACGTCCGTGTTCCCGGACAAGCAGTCCGGGTGTTACGTGCTGCCGGTGAAAGCCGCGGTGCGCAAGAAGAACGACGTCGAACCGGGCGACGTCATCGAGGTGACGGTCGAGCTGGTCTAGCGCGTCCAGTCGATGTCGGCGTAGATCGCGGCGTGGTCGCTGGCCGCGTGCACCTCGCTGGTCATGGTTTCGTAGACGTCCCAACGGTTCTTGGTCCGCGGCCCGCGCCACACGCCCTTGCGGAACACGCCGCCGCCGACGGCCTTGGCGAACAGCGGTGGGGTGAGCAGGACGTAGTCGATCTTGCCCTTCTCGTTCACGCCCCGGTACGTGCCGAGGCGGTGGTCCCAGTCGAAGTTCTCGTGCTCGCTGATGTCGCGCAGGCCGGTCCGCGCGAACAACGGGCGCAGGGCCTCGCTGTCGGCCGTGTCGTTGAGGTCGCCGACGACGGCGATGTGCTCGTGGCCCTCGTCGCGCAGGCGGTTGACGACGCGGGCGATCCGCACGGCCTGGCGGAAGCGGCGGCGGGCGCCGATCGGGTCGCCGGGAGCGCCGTAGCCCTTGGACTTCAGGTGGTTCACGAGGACGACGACCTCGGGGCCCGCCGGGGTGCGGACGTGGTACTCCGCGCAGTCGCGGGAGAAGACGACACCGGACTTGTCCCGCGCGTACACGTGCGTGCGGATGGTGATGACCTCGTGGCCGTCGCGGGTCAGCAGGCCCACGTTGATGCCGCGTTCGTCGTTGCCGTCGATGAGGTGGACCTCCTCGTACGGGGTCCAGCCGACGTGCTTGAGCATGCTGGCGGAGAACAGGTGCAGCAGCTCGCGCGACTCCGCCTCGACGACACCGAGGACGTGGGCGCCGACGTCGCGCATCACCTGGGCCGTGTGGCGCGTCGCGAGCTCGCTGATGGGTTCGGTGGTGAGCTCGACCCAGCCGACCCACGACTCGCGACCGCTTGCCACGACAGAGGTTTCGCCGGTGCGGTGCCGCGCGAGGAAACGGCCGCGGATGCGGCGCAGCACCGCGTACTTGCTCCTGTCGCCGCGCAACAGCTCCAGCGTCGCGAGGTGTTCCTTGAGCTCTTCCTTGACCTCGGGGGAGTAGGTGTCGCACGCGATCAGCTCGTTGAACCGGGCGTGGGCGGCCAGAACCGGGGCCGCGTGCCTGGTGGCGCCGCGGCCCATCACCTTGGGGCGTTCGAACATGTTCTCCACGTTGAACGACCCGATCCGGGTGGTGCTCACGGATCCAGGGTCGCATGTGGATGCTCGTCGACGCCCTGGTCCGTGCGGGTGGTCTTCGGCGACGGGAAGGCGCTGGTCACCGGGCTTTCCGGTGAACCAGCGGTGAACCGGGAGCTCAGACCCGGCTCAGCTGCCGGCCGCTCTCGATCAGCTCGTCGGCGAACGAGTCGAGCGCCCGCGCGAAGTCGCGCTGGTCCGGTTCCTCCCAGTCCCGCAACTGTTCCAGCAGCCAGCGCCGCCACGCCTGCACCAGCAGCGTGAACACCTCCGCGCCCGGGTCGGTGAACCGGTAGCCGTCGTCGTCGAACGCCAGGTGCCCCGACCGCACCAGCGCCTGCGCGGTCGGTTCGAAGATGCCGCCGGGCACCCCGGTCATCTCGGCGATCTCGGCGAGCGTGGCCACGCCGTCGTCCGTCGACGCCTTGTAGACGCGGCCGAGCAGCCACGCCTGTTCCAGCGGCAGGCCGACGCCGGAACGCCGGAGCACGGCCGCGCCGGGGTCGCCGCCGGACCGGGCGACGACCCCGGACACCAGCTTCCGCAGCTCGTCGTAGGAGTTCGACGGCGGCGCGGCGAAGCTCTCGCCCACGCCGTTGTTGCCGGCCGCCGCGGCCCGCGAGGTGTCGCGCAGCTGCACCTGCGGCAGGAAGAACGCCACCGCCAGCGCGACGAGCCCGATGGGCGCCGCGATGAGGAACATCGTCTGCACGGTCTCGGCGTACCCGGTGACGATCGGCGCCTTGATCGCCTCGGGCAGCGCGTGGACGGCGGCCGGGCTCGCGATGGCGCGCGGGTCGACGCCCGGCGGGACGACCAGGTTCGTCGGCAGCTGGCCGGCGTAGATCGTGCCGAAGATCGCCACGCCGAACGAGCTGCCCATCGTGCGCAGGAAGCTGATGCCGGACGTCGCGACGCCGAGGTCGCTGTAGTTGGTGGTGCTCTGCACGACGATCACCGGCACCTGCATGACCAGTCCGATGCCCGCGCCGAGCACCACCATGAACGCGCCCATCTCCCAGTAGCTGGTCGAGGCGTCCAGGAAGGACAGCAGGAACAGGCCGGTCGACAGCCCGACCGAACCGGCGAGCGGGAAGACCCGGTACCTGCCGGTGCGGCTGATGGCGTTGCCCGTCAGCAGCGCGGTGGCCATGAGCCCGGCGATCAGCGGCAGCATCCACAGCCCGGACGACGTGGCCGACTCGCCGCGCACGTACTGGAGGTAGATCGGCAGGTACGTGATGCCGCCGAGCATCGCGAACCCGACGACGAAGCTCAGGATGCCCGACACCGTGAACACCCTGCTGCGGAACAACCTCATCGGCAGCATCGGCTCGGCCGCGCGCTGCTCGACGAGCACGAACGCCACCAGCAGCACGACCGACCCGGCGGCCATCAGCAGGATGGTCGGCGACGTCCACGGGTACTCGGTGCCGCCCCAGCTCGTGACCAGCGTCAGCCCGGTCGCCGCCAGCGCGATCAGCGCGATGCCCGCGTAGTCGATCCTCGGCCGCGCGTCGGTCCTGATCGTCGGCAGGGCGGCCAGCGCCACGCACACGACGGCGATGCCGAGCGGGATGTTCACGTAGAACGCCCAGCGCCAGCTCAGGTGGTCGACGAACAGCCCGCCGAGCAACGGACCGGCGACCGTCGCGATGCCGAACACCGCGCCCGCGAAGCCCTGGAACTTGCCGCGTTCCTTCAACGGCACGACGTCCGCGATGATCGCCGTCGAGGTGACCATCAGGCCGCCCGCGCCCAGGCCCTGCACCGCGCGGAACGCGATGAGCGTGCCCATCGACTCCGACCAGCCCGCGAAGAACGAGCCGACCAGGAACAGCACGACGCTGACCACGAACGTCCTCTTGCGCCCGTAGAGGTCGCCGAACTTGCCGATCAGCACCGTCATGATCGTCTCGGCGAGCAGGTACGACGTCACCACCCACGACAGGTGCGCGCCGCCGCCCAGGTCGGCCACCATCGTCGGCAGCGCGGTCGACACGATCGTCTGGTCGAGCGCGGCCAGCAGCATGGCGAGCAGGACGGCCGCGACGACCAGGTTCCGGCGGCGGGTGTCGATCATCTCGGGCACGCTGGGGATGATCGCGCAGGTTGGGCGACCTCGCAGGGGAAGGGACACGGGTGGGGACCAGGGCGGCGCTGGTGGTGTTCGGGGACGCGCGGACGGTGCCGCGCGACGGTGTGCCGGACCGGTCGGCGGCGGAGGCGGTGGTCCGCGCGCTGCGGCCGGGCTGCACCGTCGAGCCGGTCGAGGACGGTGTGCTGGCCGACGACCTCTGCCCGCCCGACGGGTTCACGTACGTGGCGGTGTTCCCGGGCGCCACGATCGTGTGCGATCGGGAGCTCGCGACCGTACCGGTGGCCGAGCACGTGCTGGAGTACGCCGACGACCGGCCGTTGGTCGTGTTCGCCCAGGACTCCGGCCTGCTCGCGTTCGCCGAATGGGCGGCCGACGGCACGCTGCTGCGCTCGCACGCCGGGTCGCACGACAAGCGCGAGCTCGCCGGCGCCGTGGCGGCGGAGATGGTCGGCTTCACGGCGGAGAGCGCGCCGGGCGTCCTGCTGCACGGGTTCCGGGTGACCGCGCAGGGCGGGCCCAAACGCGAAACCGCGACGGACACCGCGATCGCGCAGGGGGTGCCGTCGGAGACGGCGTCGGCCCGCCGGACGGTTTAGGGTCGGGGCAGTTCACCCCCCAGGAGGCCGTCTTGATCTTCATCACCGCCAAGTTCCGCGTCCTGCCCGAGCACGCCGAGGCGTGGCCGGAGATCAGCAGGCCCTTCACCGAGGCCACCCGCGCCGAACCCGGCTGCCTGTGGTTCGACTGGTCGCGCAGCCTCGACGACTCGACCGAGTACGTGCTGGTCGAGGCGTTCCGGGACGGTGACGCGGGCGGTGAGCACGTCGGTTCGCAGCACTTCAAGAAGGCCCAGTCGGAGCTGCCGCAGTACCTCGCGGAGACACCGCGCATCGTCAGCCAGTCGGTCGAGCAGGACGACTGGTCGCGGCTCGGCGAGATGGAGGTTCCGCCACGCGGGTGAGCCCGGCCCGCAACGGTTGGCGCGTGCCGCGCCCGCGATGAGGATGACGCCATGGACGCCTTCGTGGAGCTGTCCGCCGAGCTGACCGGGTTCTCGGTGGAGGAGCTGAGGTCGACCGGACTGGTCGAGCAGTACCGCGCGCTCGCCGAGGGCGCGCCGGACGCCGAGATCATCCAGCTCTGGTACACCGGCGAGTGGCGCGGGACGATCCCGAGCTCCCGCGCCTACGCCGAGGGCCTCGCCTGGAAGGCCGCCGGGGTCGCCGCGCCGGGCACCAGGGGCCCGGGCTTCGGCAGCTGGGAGCGCAGACCCGCGAGAACGCGGCCGTGAGGGCCGTCGTCGTCGGCGCGGGGTTCGCCGGCTCGCTGGTCGCGAAGGTGCTGGGGGACAACGGGTTCCGCGTGCTGGTGCTGGAGGCGGGTGCCGAGGCCGACCACGACGACGCGGTCGGCAGGTTCCGCACCGCGGTGGTGAAGACGCCGCTCGTGCCGTTCCGCCGGACCGCCGCCGCGCCGTCGAGCGACTACGTGGTCGACACCGGACCGCACTCGGTCGGCAGCCCGTACCTGCGCATGAACGGCGGCACCGGCACCGCGTGGACCGGCATCACGCCCCGGATGCGGCCCGACGACTTCCGCACCGGCGACCTCGGCCGCGGCCGCAACTGGCCGCTGTCCTACGACGACCTGGAGCCGCACTACCGCGCGGCGGAGTGGGAGATCGGGATCGCGGCCGACGCCGACGAGCAACGGCAGCACGTCCCCGTCGCCGAGGGCTACCGCTACCCGATGCACGCCCTGCCCCGCACGTTCCTCGACGACGCCATCGCGTCCGTTGTGGACGGTCGGCGCATCGACGGCCGCGAGCTGCTCGTCGTCGGCACACCGCAGGCGCGCAACGGTGTCCCGGTCGACGGCTACCGCCCGGACGGCGCCCTCTGCGCCGGGTTCGCGAGCTGCGTGCCGGTCTGCCCGGAAGGCGCCAAGTACACGCCGCACCGGACACAGAAGCGGTGGTCCTCCACGGTGGAACTGCGCACGCGCTGTGTCGTGGACCGCGTGCACGCCGACGAGTCCGGCCGCATCACCAAGGTCAGCTACCAGCGCTACGAGGACGACACGACCGGCGCGCACACCCGGCACGAGGTGGAGGCCGACGTCGTCGTCCTCGCCGCGCACGCGATCGAGAACGCCAAGCTGCTGCTGATGTCCGGGCTCGCGAACAGCAGCGGCCAGGTCGGCCGCAACCTCATGGGCCACCCGGTGCTGCTGACGTGGGCGCTGATGCCGCACCCGGTCGGCCCGTTCCGCGGGCCGGGCTCGACGACCGGCATCGAGACGTTCCGGTCGGGTCCCGAACGCGCCGCGCGGGCGCCGTTCCGCATCGAGATCGGCAACTGGGGCTGGGGCTGGTCGGCGGGCAGCCCCGGTTCGGACACGGCCGAGCTCGTCGCGGCGGGCCTGCGGGGCGAGGCGCTGCGCAGGGCGGTGGGGGAGCGGGTCAGCCGCCAGGTCACCCTGCAGATCGAGGTCGAGCAGGAAGCCGACCCCGCCAACCGCGTCACGCTCGCGCGGGAGCTCGACGTGCTGGGCAACCCGCGGCCGTCCGTCCACTACGCACTCTCGGACTACGTCAAGGACGGTCTGCTGGCGGCGAAACGGGTGTCGGACCGGCTGTTCGAGATGCTCGGCGCCGAGGACTTCACCGCGTACGAACCGGACGACGGGCACTACTTCGAGCACGACGGCGAACCGCTGCGGTACTGGGGCGCCGGGCACAGCGGCGGCACGCACGTGATGGGCACGTCACCGCGCGACTCCGTGGTGGACCAGTGGCAACGCTGCTGGGACCACCCCAACCTGTACGCGGTGGGCTGCGGCAGCATGCCGTCGCTCGGCACGTCCAACCCGTCGCTCACGATGGCCGCGCTCGCCCTGCGCACCGCCGGGCACCTCGTGTCACGCGCGGGCTGAGGGAAGTTCTCTGCAGAATGTCGAAAGCTCCGTGACGTCGATCGACGCAGGGGTGGCGGCGTCCGGACGTCGCCAGTCGACAACGAGGAGAGAGAACATGCGGTTCATGCTCATGCACCGGGTCCCGGAGGACGACCCGTCCGCCTACGAGCCGACCCCGGAGCTCATCGAGCGCATGAACGCGTTCGTCGGGAAGCTGACGGCCGACGGCGTCATGCTCGGCGCCGAGGGCGTGCGGCAGGAAGGCGCGGTCGTGCGCAGGCGCGGCACGGCCATCAGGTCCGTGGACGGGCCGTTCGCCGAGGCCAAGGAGGTCGTCGGCGGGTTCCTGCTGGTCGACGCGAAGGACCTGGCCGAGGCGACGGCGCTCGCGCAGGAGTACATCACGTGCTTCGACGGCGTCGAGGAGATGTCGGTCGAGGTCCGCCGGGTGGCCGAGCTCGAGGACATCGAGCCCTACCTGACCAGGTAGCCGGTCGGGCCGGCCGGTCGACGAGACCGTCGACCGGCCGCAGGCTTTCAGCCCGCGGACCCGCCCGCGGCCAGGCGCATCAGGTCCGAGTCGAAGTCGATGGACAGCTCGGTGCCGCCCGCGCTGCCGAACTCGTGCTGGTAGCGGCCCCACGACTCGTCGCGCACGGTCTTCTCGAACCCGGCGGCCATGAGCGCCACCAGTTCGAGGGCCGCGCGGTCGACGCGCTTGTTGAGGCCGGGGTCCGTCCAGTCCTCGGTGGCCGCGAACAGCGACGTCGGCACCACGACCGTGCGCAGGTAGGCGAACAGGCCGCGCATCTGGTCGTCGACGACGAGCGCGTGCCGCGCGGTGCCGGCGGTCGCGGCGAGCACGACGGGCTTCGCGATCAGCAGGTCGTTGTCGAGGAGCTGGAAGAACGATGTGAACAGGCCGCTCGCGCCCGCCTTGTAGACGGGGGTGCTGGCGACGATGCCGTCCGCGTGCTGCAGCGCGGTGATGGCCTTTTGCAGCTTGGCGCCGACGTGGTTGGACACCAGCGCGTTCGCGATCTCCCCGGCGATCTCGCGCAGCTCGACGGTCTGCACGGCCACCGCCAGCTGCTTCTGCTGCCCGAGGGCGGTGACGCGCTGCGCGACGCGGTCGGCGAGCAGGCGGGTGGACGACGGGTCGCTCGTGCCGGCCGACACCACCACGAGCTGGAACTGTGTGGTCATCTCTCCTCGTTCCCGGCCAGTTTGCCGGTGATCACTGCGAGCTGTTCGAGCTCGTCGGCGGACAGCACGCCCAGCGCGCGGGTGACGCTGCGGGCGTGCGGGCGGCCGATCGCGAGCTGGGTCTCCCGGCCGGCGGGGGTGAGCGACAGGCGCACACCCCTGCGGTCGCCGGGATCGGGGCAGCGGTCGACCAGACCCCGTTCGACCAGGCGGTCGACCATGCGGGACAGGGCGGGCTGGCTCAGCAGCACGTGCCGGTTGAGCTCGCTCATCCTGAGCGGGCCGCCGCACTTGGACAGCTGGTAGAGCACGTCGTACTCCCGCATGGTCAGGTCGCCCCAGACGTCCTCCGCGTTGAACTGCTTCATCAGCACGGCGTAGGCCTTCATCAGGGACTCCCACGCCTCGTTCGCACGGGTCACGGTCTTACTCGGCGTCCTGGTAGGGCGAGCCGCCCGTGACGTTGTCGCCGCGGTTGGCGTTCGGCTTCGGCTGACGCGCGGGCTTGTCGCCGTACTTGTCGCGGATGCGGCCGGCGTGCGTCGGCGGCTTGGCGGTCTCCGGGTCCTGCCGCGACTCCATCTCCTTGCGCAGCACGGGAACCACCTCCTCGCCCAGCAGGTCGAGCTGGTTCAGCACCATCTTGAGCGGCAGCCCGGCGTGGTCCACCAGGAACATCTGGCGCTGGTAGTCGCCGAAGTGCTCGCGGAAGGTCAGCGTCTTGTCGATGACCTCCTGCGGGCTGCCGACCGACAGCGGCGTCTGCTCCATGAAGTCCTCCATCCGCGGCCCGTGGCCGTAGACGGGGGCCTCGTTGAAGTACGGGCGGAACTCGTCGAGCGCGTCCTGCGAGCGCTTGGCGATGTACGCCTGGCCGCCGAGTCCGACGATCGCCTGCTTCTCCGTGCCGTGGCCGTAGTGCGCGTACCGCTGCCGATAGAACTTGATCAGCCGCATGTAGTGCTCCTTCGGCCAGAAGATGTTGTTCGCGAAGAAGCCGTCGCCGTAGTAGGCGGCCTGCTCCGCGATCTCCGGCGTGCGGATCGACCCGTGCCACACGAACGGCGGCACGTCGTCGAGCGGCCGCGGCGTGGAGGTGAAGCCCTGCAACGGGGTGCGGAACTTGCCCTCCCAGTCCACGACGTCCTCGCGCCACAACCGGTGCAGCAGGTTGTAGTTCTCGAGCGCCAGCGGCAGGCTCTGCCGGATGTCCGCGCCGAACCACGGGTAGACCGGGGCGGTGTTGCCGCGGCCCAGCATGAGGTCCATGCGGCCCTTCGACAGGTGCTGGAGCATCGCGTACTCCTCCGCGATGCGCACCGGGTCGTTCGTGGTGATGAGCGTCGTCGCGGTGCTGACGATCAGCTTCCTGGTCCTGGCCGCGATGTGGCTGAGCAGCGTCGTCGGCGCGGACGAGAAGAACGGCGGGTTGTGGTGCTCGCCGATCGCGAACACGTCGAGCCCGACCTCCTCGGCCTTCTCCGCGATCTGCACGATCGCGTCGATCCGCTCGGCCTCGCTCGGGGTCTCGCCGCTCACCGGGTCCCTGGTGATGTCACTCACCGAGAAGATTCCGAACTGCACGGTCCCCGCCTCCTTCGATCCTCGTGATTCATGCGTTTGCATCTACCTTAACGCACAGGGGTGCGAGCTATTCCCGTCGCGCCGGTCACAGCGAGGTGGAGACGAGTGCCGCCGCCGCGCCGGGGTCGAGCGCCCAGCCCCGTTCGTAGGCCGGGGCGAACTCGGCACCGCCGCGGCGGGCGAGGTCCGCGATCCGCGGGTCGGTCCTGTCGTGCGCGCCCCGCAGCCGGGCGGCCGCCCCGAGGAGCACGGCCGGCTCGGGGTCCCGACCGCGTGCGCACGCCAGTTCGGCGGCGGTCACCGCGACCGTCGACAGCACCGGGAGCTCCTGGGAGGCCAACGCCGCCGCGTGCGCTTCCCGCAACGCCGCTCGCGCACCCGGCACGTCGTCTCGTGCCAGGCACAACGCCGCCAACGCCGTGCACGCCGACGTCCTCGTGCGGTGCGAGACGTCGCCGGACGAGATCCGCGCGCCGCCGAGCACGGCGCCCGCCCGGTCCAGGTCGCCGAGCCCGGTCAGGAGGTCCGCCTCCGCGGCGGCGACGAGCACCCGCAGGTCCGCGGACGACGTGTGCGACGCGCGTTCCGCGGCGGACCGGACCAGCCCGGCGGCTGTTGTGGTGTCGCCACGGCGTTGGTGGAGGTCGGCCCAGCGCAGGTCGCCCAGCACCTGGTCGCCGAGGTGGGGCGGGCCGAACCCGGCCGCCAGCGCGTCCGCCTCGCGCAGGTCGGCCGCCGCGCCGTCGAGGTCGTCGTAGCGCCGCAGGTGGGCGCGCATCGGCAGCACGGCCGCCCGGCCCCACCGGTCGCCCGCCCGGTCGAACCGGGTCAGGGCCGCCTCCACGTGCCCGCGGGTCTCGTCGCAGCTGCCCGAGTTCTCGGTGATCTCCGCCAGGAAGAGGTGGGCCAGCCCGGCGAGCCAGCCGTCGCCGCCGGCCAGGTCCGCGAAGACGGCGGGAGCGGACGCGTCCTGCTGCAGGAAGAGCAGGACCGGGCCCAGGACGCGGTGGTGGCCGGGCAGCTCCGGGTGGGCGAGCAGGCGGCCGGCCAGCGCGCGCATCTCCCGGCCGTCGGCCGCGGCCTCCTGCGCCGTCCTCGCCGAGACCGGGTCCGCCCGGTTGAGCAGGTGGGCTGCGCGGGCGCAGTCGCGTTGCGCCGACGGCACTCCGCCGGGCACCGCCAGCACCTCGGCGAGCCAGTGTCCCGCGTCGGCGTGCCGGCCGGACATCTGCCAGTACCAGGCCAGGTGCACCACGAGGGCGACCGCGCCGGTGGAGTCACCGGTCGCGCAGAGGTGGCGCAGGGCCGCGACCGCGTTGTCGTACTCGGCGCCGATGACCTCCAGCGCGGCGTGCTGGCGCGGTCCGCGCAGCTCGGGATCGTGCCGTGCCACCAGGTCGGTGACGTGGGCGGCGGCCAGGTCCCGCACGGCACGGCCGTCGGTCAGGCGAGCGGCGCCGTACTCGCGGATCGTGTCGAGCATCCGGTAGCCGCCCGGCACGAGCTGGAGCAGCGACCGGTCGACCAGGGCGGCGAGCAGGTCGGGAACGTCGGCGGGCGGCACGGTGGTGCCGGCGCGGACGGCGGTGGCCGAGGCGGCGGTGACACCGCCCGGCAGCACGGCGATCCGTTCCGCGACGACGCGTTCGGGCTCGGTCAGCAGGTCCCAGCTCCAGGCGATGACGGCGCTGAGCGTGCGGTGCCGGGGCGACGCGCTGCGGGACCCGGTGCCGAGCAACCGGAACCGGTCGGACAGCCCCGCGGCCAGGTCGGGCAGTGACAGGGTGCGCAACCGGGCGGCGGCGAGCTCCAGCGCCAACGGCAGGCCGTCGAGGCCGCGCACCAGCCGCAGCACGTCCGCCCGCGTGGTGGCGTCGAGGGCGAAGCCCGGTCGCACGGCGGCGGCGCGTTCGGCGAAGAGCCGGACCGAGGGTGCTTCGGTGTCGTCCTCCTCGCCGGGCAACGGGAGTGGGCCCAACGGCACGAGCGCCTCGCCGTCGACCGCGAGCGGCGCGCGGCTGGTGGCGAGCACCCGCAGTCCCGGGCAGCGGGGCAGCAGCGCCGAGACGAGGTGGGCCGCGGCGTCGACCACGTGCTCGCAGTTGTCCAGCAGCAGCAACGCCTCCCGGCCGCCGAGCTCCCCGGCGAGGGTGGCCGGCGCGTCGCCGCCGGGCCGGCCGCGGGGGGCGAGCACGCCACCGCCGCGCAGCCCGATCGCGGCGAGCACGGCGGCGGCCGTCTTCTCCTGCTCGGTGACGGACGCGAGGTCGACGAACCAGGCCCCGTCGCGGTGGTCGGCCTCGTGGCGGCGACCGGCTTCCAGGGCCAGCCGGGTCTTCCCGGCGCCGCCGGGGCCGAGGACGGTGACGAGGCGTCCGGTGGCGAACAGGTCCGCGATCCTCGCCAGGTCGTGCTCCCGTCCGACGAAGCTCGTCAGCGGGGCGGGCAGGCGGGACCGCGCCGGCTGCCGCGGGACCGGGCGCAGCAGCCGCAGGTGGCGTTCCCGCAACGCGGTGCCGGGGTCGGTGCCGAGGTCGTCCGCGAGGCTTGCGCGAGTCCGTTCGTAGACGGCCAGCGCTTCCGCCTGCCGTCCCTGCGCGGCGAGCGCGTCCATGAGCACCGCGGCCGCCCGCTCGTGTCCGGCGGGCACCCCGGCCAGTCCCGCCTCCGCCGCTTCCGGACGTCCCAGCGCCAGTGCGGCGTCGGCCAGGTCGACGACCGCCTCCACCGAGATCCGCGCCAGCCGGGTCGCGACGGCCGGTGCGACCGCGGCGACCACCGGCGGTTCGGCACCGTGCCGGTCGCCCCACAACGCCACGGCTTCCGCGAGCACGGCGTGCGCGGCTTCCACGGCACCGGCCCGCAGCCGTTCCCGTCCGGAGGCGGCGAGCTGCTCGAACCGCAGCGCGTCCACGTCGGCCTCGGCCACGGCGAGCCGGTAGCCGCCGGGAGCCTGCGCGACGGCGCCCGTGTCGGCGAGGGCCCGGCGCAGCCGCGACACGAGGGTCTGCAGGGCGGAGGCGGGCCCGGACGGCGGGTCCTCCGGCCAGATCGCGTCGACCAGCGCACCCGGCTCGACCGCGCGGCCACCGGCGAGCGCGAGCCGCACGAGCAGTCCGCGCAGCCGCGCGCCGGGAACGGCGAGCACGACGTCATCCCGCGCCACCCGGAACTCGCCGAGCAGCGCGACGCGCAGCCGCGCACTCCCGTCCACCGCCCGATCTTCGCGCGTCCGCCCGCACCGGCTCGACCCAGGGCCGTGCCGGGGTCGTGTCAGTGCCGTGTCGGGGCTGTGTGCGTGCGGTGCTCGTCCGGTGTCAGCGCCTCCGTCCAGGCTTCGCCGTACAACCTGAGGAGTGATCTTGACCGACACCGAGCTCGAACCGGCGGTCCGCCGCACCGCCGCGCCGAAGCGCCGCGCGGGCACGACGTTGATGGCGAGCAGCATCGTCTACCTGACCGCGGAGCTCATCGCCGCCGCGGCGTGGTCCGACCCGCCCTACAGCTACACGCACCACTTCATCAGCAACCTCGGCGTGCACGGCCCGACGACCGCGTTCGGCCAGTTCATGTACTCACCGCTGTGGTGGGTGATGAACACGGGGTTCTTCCTGTTCGGCCTGGTCAGCCTGACCGCCGTGCTCCAGCTCGGCGCACTGCCGGGCCGGCGTCGCGCGCCGCTGGTCATCACGGCCGTGGTGCTGGCGGCGGGAGGCGTCCTGCTGGCGTTCTTCCCCGGATCCGGCGACACGACGGACGGCGCGACCGACCTGCACGGCATCGGCGCGTTCATGGCGTTCGCCGGCGGCAACGTGCTGGTGGTCCTGCTCGGCCGGCGACGGGAGGCTCTCGGCCTGTCCCGCCGCCTGGGCAGGGGGCTCGTGGCGGCCGGGGTGCTCGGCTTCGTCTCGCTGGCGGGGTACATGACCGTGCTGTCGATCGGCGCCGGTGTGCTGATCGGTCTCGTCGAGCGCGGTGTCGTCTACCCGTTCCTGATCGGGTTCCTCGTCGTCGGCGCGGCGTTGCGCCGCGGGGTCTAGACGCTGCGCAGCACCGACACGACGACGCCGAGGACCACGGCCCGGTCGCCGTCGATCACGGGGTAGGCGGCGTTGCGCGGCTCCAGGTACACGTGACCGTTGCGGCGCTGGTAGACCTTGACCGTCGCCTCCTCCTCGATCATCGCGGCGACGATCTGCCCGCTGTGCGCCTCGTGCGTCTGCCGGACCACGACCGTGTCGCCGTCGCAGATCGCCGCGTCGATCATCGAGTCGCCCCGCACGCGCAGCGCGAAGACGTTGCCGCCGCGCCCGACGAGCGTGCGGGGCAGGCTCAGCACGTCGTCCACGTGCTCCACGGCCGAGATCGGCGCGCCGGCGGCGATGTCACCGACGACAGGGACGGACACGGAGTCCTCGGAGGACGGTGCCGAGGCCGGCTCGCCGAGGAAGACCCGCACGTCCATCGGCCGCGTCACGGAGGGGCCGCGCTTGAGGAAACCCCTGTCCTCCAACGCCGCCAGGTGCTTCGACACCGACGACGAGGACCGGAGCCCGACCGCCTCGCCGATCTCGCGGGTGCTGGGGGAGTAGCCGTGCTCGACGACCCAGTCGCGGATGGCGACGAGGATCTTCTGCTGGCGTTCCGGCAGCACCGTGGTGTCGAGGTCGAGGTCGTCGTAGGCGGTCACCGGGACGATCTTAGTCGTCACCCGTTCGTGGACGGCCGACGCGCGCCGCGAGCACCTCGCGGTCGGCCTGGTCGCGGGTCTCGTCGCGGGCGGACCACCGGGGTTCGCCGCCGGCCTCGGTGAACGCGGTCAGCGCCTCGACCAGGCCGTGCCGCAGGTCCTCCGGCATGCGCGCCACGATCGTGCCGATCTCGGCGCGGCGGCGGGCCATGACCTCGCCGACGACGCGGCGGCCCTGGTCGCTCGCGACCACGACGACCTCGCGCCGGCTCACGGGGCTGGGCTCGCGTTCGGCCATCCCGGACGCGATCAGGCGGTCGATCATCCGCTTGGCCGTGGACGGGTTGACCTCCAGCAGGTCGGCGAGCGCGGTGAGGCTCATCGGCCCGCGGCTGTCGAGCAGCACCACCATCCGGAACTGCGGCAGCGTCAGCGTCTCCTCGACGGCGGCCAGCGAGCGCGCCGACACCGCCACCAGCAGGCGGGACGCGGTCAGCACCGCGTCGGTCAGGTCGTCGACGTCGCTCATCGGTCCAGTCTGGCAGGATGGCCTCCGGTAACGAAGAGATAACCATTGCAGTGTGCAACGGTCGCGGTGCCGCCTTCCGTCCGTACCTCCCGGCATGCGGATACTCCTCCTCGCTCTGGTCGCATCGCTGCTGGGCGCGACGCCCGCGCTCGCGCAGCAGGACCTGGGGCCCGACTACGTGCAGACCCGGTTCGGCCCGATGGGCCCGGCCGGACGGGACCTGCTGCAGAAGGTGGCGCTCGCCGGTCTGTGGGAGGGGCCCGCCGGGCGGATGGGCCTGGAGAAGTCGGCCAGCCCGCTCGTGCGGGAGGCGGGCCGCCACCTGGTCGAGGGCCACGCCGACCTCGACCGCCGGACCGCCGAGCTCGCCCGCACGCTCGGCGTGCAGCTGCCCACCCAGCCCAACGAGGCCCAGCAGGGCTGGCTGGACGAGATGCAGGCCGCTCCCGCGCGCAGCCAGGAGTTCGACCGCGTGTTCGCGAACCGGCTCCGCGCGGCGCACGGCGTGGTCTACAAGTTCCTCGCCACCGTGCGCACCGGCACCCGCAACACGGCGATCCGCGACTACGCCAAGGTCTGCATGGACACCGTGCTCGACCACATGACGGTGCTGGAGGCGACCGGCGTGGTCGACTTCGACGACACCGAGGCGATCCCGCTGGCCCTGGTCGCGCAACCGTCGTCGTCCGCTCCCACCCCGACGCTGCCGCCCCGCGCGCCGCAGGTCACCACGTCACCGCAACGGCAGGACTCCGGCGGTGTGCCGGACGGCCTGCTCGGGCTCGGCGTGGTCACGGCGGCCGTGGCGGGCATCTGGTTGTGGAGCCGGGGCCGCAGCAGCCGCCGCATGCACCCGTAACAGTTCCTCGGCGCCACGCGAGATCCCGGCATGTCCGTGCCACGGCAGTACCCCGGTGTGATGGTCTCCTCGACCTTCGCGGACCTGCGCGAGCACCGGGCGGCGCTGATGGGCGCGCTCCAGGGGCAGCAGCTGTTCCCCGTGGCGATGGAGTCCGACTCCGCCCTGCCCGACGGCACCGTCCTGGACTCGTCGCTGCGCAAGGTGCGCGAGGCCGCCGCGTACGTCGGCATCGTCAGCCACCGCTACGGCGCCGTGCCGGTGTGCGACGCGAACCCGGAGGGCCTGTCGCTGACGCACCTGGAGTACCGCGAGGCCGTGCGCCTGGGCCGCCCGATCCTGATCTTCATCATGAGCCCTGACCACCCGATCACCGTGGCCGACGTCGAACGGGACCCGTCGAAGCAGGCGAAGCTCGACGCGTTCCGCGAGGAGGCGAAGCTCGCGGACGGCGAACTGCAGCGCGTCTACCGCGTCTTCACGAGCCTGGCCGACTTCACCGCCGGCGCCACGCAGTCCGTCGCCGACTTGCGCCGCCTGCTGGGACCGGGCGCCGCGACCCCCGAGCAGTCGCTCTACGCCCGCCCCCGCTACCTCGGCTCGCACGCGTTCGTCGGCCGGCACGAGCAGCTCACGACCCTGAGCGACTGGGCGGGCGAGGCGGAGTCCCGCACGGTGCTGCTGTTCGAGGCGATCGGCGGCACCGGCAAGAGCATCCTGACCTGGGAGTGGATCAACCACTACGCGCCCGGCGTCCGCGACTGGGCAGGCCGGTTCTGGTACTCGTTCTACGAGGCCGGTGCCGTGATGGCCGACTTCTGCCACCACGCCCTGGCGTACACGACCGGCCGCCCGCTGTCCGCCTTCGCCGGTCGCAGCCAGGCCGAGCTGGGCGAGGAGTTGTTGCGGCAGCTGGAATCCCGGCCGTGGCTGCTGGTGCTGGACGGCCTGGAACGCGTCCTGGTCGCCTACCACCGCTTCGACGCGGCCCAGGTGCTCGACGAGGACGCCGGCTCGTCCGACGAGATCGGCGACCGGCACCCGTGCGCGACCATCCGGCCCGAGGACGAGGAACTGTTGCGCCGCCTGGCCGCCGCTGCCCCGTCGAAGATCCTGATCAGCTCACGGCTGGTGCCGCGGGTGCTGCTGAACCAGTCCTCCCAGGCGATTCCCGGTGTCCTGCACCAGAAGCTGCCCGGCCTGCGCCCGGCCGACGCCGAGGCCTTGATGCGCAGCTGCGGGGTGTCCGGTGACGGCCGTTCGATGCGGACCTACCTTCAACGCCACTGCGACTGCCACCCGTTGCTGACCGGGATCGTCGCCGGCCTGGTCAACGACCACCTGCCGGCACGGGGGAACTTCGACGCCTGGTCGGAAGACCCCGAGGCCGGCGGCAGCCTGGACATCGGCGAGCTGAACCTGGTGCAGAAGCGCAACCACGTCCTGCGCCAAGCGCTGGCAGCGCTACCGGACACGAGCCGTCAGCTGCTGTCGACGCTGGCGATGCTGGCCGAGTCGGTGCAGTACGACACCTTGAGCGCGATCTGCCCGCAACTGCCCGACCTCGGGCAGGCGGTGGCGGATCTCGAACGGCGTGGGTTGTTGCAGTACGACTGGCAGTCCAAGGACTACGACCTGCATCCGGTCGTGCGTGGTGTCGCGGCCGGCGATCTGCGCGTGGAGGATCGGCAGATCCTCGGCCAGCACGTGGTCGACCACTTCTCGGCGGACGCGCACGGGCGCTACGCCCACCTGAGAGGCCTCGACGAGCTGCGTGGTCACATGACGGTGGTCCGCACGCTGTTGCACATGGGAAAGCTGAGTGAAGCGTTCAGGGCGTACACCCGAGGGCTGGATGTCGCCCTCCGCGACCTCGAAGCGGCTCCGGAGGTCCTGTCGCTGCTCCGCCCGTTCTTCGGACGTGACTGGGCCGGCAGCCGGCTTCCGCCGCAGGAGCTCGCCTACCTGTGGACCGACCTCGCCAATGCGCTCAACGTGTTGCAGGACTACAGCAAGGCGCTGGAGTTGACCACGGCCGTGATCGGTGCGTACCTGGAATCAGAGGACCTCCATCAGGTCGCCGCCCGGCTGGCGGACGCCGCGGTGTGCCTGACCAACCAGAACCGCTTGGCCCGCGGCTACTTCGTCGCGGAGCTCAGCCGGAAGGTGGGACGTCCGCAGCTCATGAGTGATCTGCAGGTGTACAGGTCGCTGACGAGGATGGGAAGAACGGTCGAGGCCGATGCCGTGTGGACGCACCTGCGCCGGTACCACATCGGAGAGGGCCGGGCCCAGCTCGCGCACGCGGAGCACCGGTTCGATCTCGGGTTGCTCGTCGACCGGGACTTGGACGAGATCAACGAGGAGGGGCATCGGTTCATCATCAGAGGTGTGCACCGGCTGAGGGGACGCCTGCACCTCGAACGGGAGGAGTGGACGGCTGCCGCCGACGAGTTCGACCTGATCATCGGCATGGCACGCCGGGCCGGGGTGCCGAGCCAGTGGGACGAGGGAGCACTCCTGCTGGCGCGCCTGCACCAGGGGCTGCTGCCGGACCCGGCCGCCGAGATCGAGTCGCTGCCGGCCGGTCATCTCCTGCTGCCCGACCTGTGGATCGCCGCCGGTAAACCGAAACGAGCTGTACAGCCCGCGATCGACGCGTACACGTTCGCGTGGGCCGACGGTGAGCCGTACGTCCACCGGTACCTGCTGAACAAGGCCACCCGCATCCTGAACGACCTCGACGTCCCCGTCCCCACCCTCCCGCCCTACGACCCGGCCGAAGACCCCGAACTCCCCTGCGAGGCCCGAGTGAGGGCATACCTGGACAAGGTGCGCTAACGAAACGGCATGTCCTGCCACCCGTTCGGGCTAGATCACGACAGACTGGGGCACGTGGACGGGGAACGCCGGTGGGCGGACAAGGGTGAGGCCATCGGGCACGGTGTGAGCTGGCTGTCGCGGTGGAGTCTGCGGGTGGCGCTGGCGGCGCTCGGCTTCTGGATGGTGTTCTGGCTGATCGGGACGCTGTGGGTGGTCGTGCTGCCCGTGCTGCTCGGCCTGCTGATCACGACGGTGCTGTGGCCGCCTGCCCGCTGGATGATGTCGAAGGGCATGAACGCGGCGCTGGCGGCGACGATCGTGCTGCTCGTCGGGCTGGGGGTGCTGGGCGGGGTCATCGCGGCCATCTCGACGTCGATCGCGTCGGGTGTGCCGGAGATCGCGCAGAGCGCGCAGAAGGCCATCACCCAGCTCCAGGACTGGGCGAGCGGGCCGCCGTTCAACCTCAAGGGCAGCGACCTCGACCGGTTGATCGCCCAGGGCGTCGACCAGGTCAAGTCCAGCATCGGGTCGATCGCCAACGGGCTGCTGACCGGTGCGGGCGCGGTGACGTCCGGGCTGGTGACCGGGGTGGTGGCGCTGCTGCTGGCGTTCTTCTTCGTCAAGGACGGCACGCGGTTCACGCCGTGGCTGCGCGGGGTCGTCGGCGAACGCGCGGGCGGGCACCTCACCACGGTGCTGGAGCGGATCTGGGCCACGCTCGGCAGCTTCATCCGCAGCCAGGCCGCCGTGTCGCTGATCGACGCCGTGTTCATCGGGCTGGGGCTGCTGATCCTGGGGGTGCCGCTCGCGATCCCGCTGGCGGCGCTGACGTTCCTCGGCGGGTTCATCCCGATCATCGGCGCGTTCATCGCCGGCGCGCTGGCCGTGCTGGTCGCGCTCGTCAGCAACGGCCTGACCACGGCGATCATCATGCTCGTCATCGTCGTCGTGGTGCAGCAGGTCGAGGGCAACGTGCTCCAGCCCATCCTCCAGTCGCGCGGCCTGCGGCTGCACGCGGCGGTCGTCCTGCTCGTGGTCACCGCGGGCACTAGCCTGTACGGCATCGCGGGCGCGTTCTTCTCCGTGCCGGTCGCCGCCGCCGTGGCCGTCGTCCTGCGCTACCTGGGCGAGGTCATCGAGGCGAGGTCCGTAAGGAGTACGTCACAACCTGACGGGGATGATCCGGTGGAGACCGAACGTTCTCCTGAGTGATGACCGAGCAGAGGAGAACCACTGTGACGGAGAAGGCTGTTCTCGCGGGCGGCTGTTTCTGGGGCATGCAGGACCTGTTCCGCCGCCACCCCGGCGTCGTCTCCACGAGGGTCGGCTACACCGGCGACCCCGGCACGCCCAACGCGACCTACCGCCGCCACGGCAACCACGCCGAGGCGATCGAGATCGTGTTCGACCCCGAGAAGCTGAGCTACCGGCAGGTGCTCCAGTTCTTCTTCCAGATCCACGACCCGTCGACCCGCAACCGCCAGGGCAACGACATCGGCGCCAGCTACCGGTCGGCGATCTTCTACACCGACGACGCGCAGAAGAAGGTCGCGGAGGAGACGATCGCCGAGGTCGACGCCTCCGGCAAGTGGCCGGGCAAGGTCGTCACCGAGGTGACCCAGGAGTCCGACTTCTGGGAGGCGGAGCCGGAGCACCAGGACTACCTGGAGCGCTACCCCAACGGCTACACGTGCCACTACGTGAGGCCCGAGTGGCAGCTCGGCGAGAGGTAGAGATCGCCGGGTTGCACGTCTCACCCGTGCACGCCTTCGAGGGCCGTCCATCGGACGGCCCTCGAGCCGATCCGGGGCCCGTCGCCCACGACCACGTGGTGGTCCGCGCGGGGCTGGGGATCGTGGGCGACCGGTACTTCAACCACCCCGCGCACCGCGGCGCGGCGGTCACGGTCATCGCGGCCGAGTCGCTCGCACCCTGGCCGGTGGACCCGCTGGTGGCACGGCGCAACGTCGTGCTGCGCGGGTTCGACGTCGACGCCCTGGAGCGCGGCACCGTGTTCAGCCTCGACAGCGGTGACGGGCCGGTGCGGTTCGAGGTCCACCGCCCGGCCAGCCCGTGCGCCTGGATGGACGCGGTGATCGCTCCCGGCGCGTTCAAGGCGTTGCGGGGCAAGGGCGGCAAGCGGTGCGTGCCGCTCGACGACGGGGTGCTGCGCACCGGGAAGGCGTTGCTGGCCGTGGTGACCGCCTAGACCAGGTCGGTCAGCTCGACCCGGCGCAGGAACTCGGCGCGCACCCGGTCCGCCACCGCGTTCACGACCTCCGCGCCGTCCGACGACGGGTCGACGTGCACGCGGAACGGCGGTTTCTCCGCGGCCACGACGGACACGATCGCGTCGGCCACCGCGCCGGCGTCCGCCCACGACGGTTCCAGCTCGGCCAGCTTGACGCCCACCTGGTCCATCAGACCGGGGTAGAGCTCGTCGTAGGCCGACGCGACCTCGGTGTCGGCGGGGGTGCCGCTGTGCGCGAAGTGGTTGGTGCCGCTGGTGAACGCGCCCGGCACGACGATCGTGGTCTCGATGCCGAACCGCAGCAGCTCCGCGCGGTAGGAGACCGCGACCGCGTCCATCGCCGCCTTGGCCGCGAAGTACGGCGCCAGGTACGGGGGAGTGCCGCCGCGCGTCGAGCTCGACCCCACCCACACGACGTGGCCGGAGCGCTGACCGCGCAGGTGCGGCAGCGCGGCGCGGTTGACCCGCTGCGTGCCCAGGACGTTGATGTCGTAGAGCGACGCGTACTGCTCGGGCGTGAACGCCTCCGCGGGGCCGGTGACCATGTGGCCGGCGTTGTGCACCACCACGTCGAGGCGGCCCTGTTCCGCGATGATCGCGGCGATGGCGGCGTCGGCGGACTCCTGCGACTGCACGTCCAAGTCGACGGTGTGCACGTCGGTCTTCTCGGCCGACCCGAACTCGGCGAGCTCGGCGACGGCGGGTGCGTTGCGACCCGTGGTCTCCCGCATGCCCGCGTAGACGGTGTGGCCCGCGAGAGCGAGCTTCCGCACCGCCAGTGCGCCGAAACCGCTGGACGCGCCCGTGACGACGATGACCTCGCCCATCAGATGATGCCTCCGTTCGCACGAATGGTCTGACCGTTGATCCAGCGCGCGGGGCCCGCGAGGAAGGAGACGACCTCGGCGATGTCGCCGGGCTCTCCGATGCGCTCGAGCGGGGCCTGCTTCGCCAGGGTGTCGATCGTGTCCTGGTCCTTGCCGTCCAGGAACAACGCCGTGGCCGTGGGGCCGGGGGCGACGGTGTTCACGGTGATGTCGCGGCCGCGCAGCTCACGGGCCAGCACCAGGGTCAGCGCCTCGACGCCGCCCTTCGACATCGCGTAGGCGCCGTACTGCGGGAAGCGCAGGCCCACGACCGAGGA